>DAOWHU010000105.1 GCA_030641245.1 bacterium | reverse complement strand
TTTACAAACTCGGCAATATGTCTTTGAAGGCCGATGAATATATCGGGGCTAATATCAGTTATGGCTATAATCAAACCAGCCAATGGAAATTCTGGGATTGGAATCAGCAAAGATTAACTGACCGAGATTACACTCGGGGACAAGTTTACTACTGGCAAAGTAGTCAACTTCTGAATTTTTTATCTCCGACTGAATTTAACTTTCGCCTGATCAGCGTTCTCTGGGGAATGTTAGGAATAATTCTAATGTTTTTACTCGGCTATTTTTATTCCAAAAATTTTGTCATTGCCCTTTTAAGTGCTTTTTTGTGGGCCGTTAGTATCTCAGCTATTACTTTTGACCGACATTTCAGAATGTATGCTATGTTCGCTCCAGTCTATTTAATTTTGTCCACTTTAACCTATCAATTTTTAGAATCCATTCCCGGAAAAACTAAAAATTTTATTGATAAGCTCTCCCGCAAAACCAGTCTTAATTGGAACTACTTTATTCCCGCCTTTACTTTATTGGCTCTGTCCTTCGCTACTCATTTTTTAACCATCAATATTTTTCCAGTAATCGCGGTTTATGTTCTAGTCTTTGCTATTTATGAATGGGGGAAAAATGGGAACTTGATTAGCAAATATTCTTGGTTGCTACTACTGCCCTTCTTGGCTTTAATAATTCTGTTTTTGACTGGCTTTATCGAAAGAGCCTCAGACTTCTTGGGATTTATGGAAAACAACTTTGGCCATTTTGATAATATCACCCTTGATTATAGCCACTCCTTGCTGGCAATTACTTTTTTCATTATTGGGACAATTAGTTTGATTAAAAAAGATTTGAAAAAAAACACTTGGCTTTTACTATCATTTTTAGTTCCTTTTTCATCAGCAATTTTTATTTGGGACAGATCATCTGGAGCTCAATATATTTATTTCATTCAAACCTTCCAAACTATTATTATCGCCGCCGGAATTTATTTTATCGCCCAAAGAATAGCTGATTGGTTTTATCCAAAAAAATGGTGGTTATTTCTCAAAAAAAACTCCTCTCGAAAAATATTAATGATGGGAGGTCTTATTTTATACCTATTTGTGATTCTTTATAATTTCAGTTATTTTTCTGATAAAGATAGCTTTTATCAAGAAAATAAAAAATGGAATCATTCTAATTACAAACAGGTCTTTGCTTATTATTTGAAACATCGAGAAGAAAACGCTTTATTAGTAACTAGAAATTTTAGAAATTATTATTATGCTCAAGCTGACATTCCTGTCTTTGATTTTGGAGGTGAAACTCAAACGGAAAAAGAATTGACCCTAGACAAATTAAAGCAATTAGAATCTCAGAACAGAGCCGTTTGGATCGTTATTAATGATAACGACTTCGATTATATCAAAGGTGAGGCCCGTTGTTATATTCGAGATAACTATGAATTTATAGAAACGACTTATACGGGAGAAGCGATGGAGATATGGAGGAAATAGTATTTAGTATTTAGTATTTTGTATATAGTATAAAAAACTTGCTGGGGGCAAGTTTTTTTATTGTTCATTGTTCGCTGCTCATTGTTCATTGCCTAGAGGTATTTCTTCCCTCTTCTCTCCAGCTCCTCAATCACCTTTTTAACATCCTGAGCTTTAGACTTAGAACATACCAACAAAGCGTCTTTAGTATCCACTATTACCACATCATCCAAACCAACCGTGGCAATTAATTTTTCATTTTCTCCATAAATAATGGAATTAGAAGTGTCGATGTTTAATCGTTCTCCTCGAACCAGATTTCTTTTCTCGTCAGTTTTGGTCATTAGATTTTCATGCAAAGTATCCCAAGCCCCAATATCTTTCCAATCGAAATCACCCTTAATAATCAAAACATTTTCAGGCGACATTTTTTCCATAATGGCATAGTCAATGGAGATTTTTTTCATTTGACCATAAATTTTGTCGACTTGACCTTCTTCTCCACTTTTAAGTGCTTCTTTTATTTTCATCAAATCAGCGTAAATTTCTGGCGAATGTTCTTTATAAGCTTCTAAAAATAATTTTGGGGTCCACATATAATAATTAGCGTGCCATAGGTAATCGCCATCTTCTAAATATTTTTGGGCAGTTTTAAAATCAGGTTTTTCAGTATGACCTTCAAATTGATAAAATTCCACCCCCCCCTTTTCAAAAACTCGATCGCCAACCTTGGTATAACCGAGAGCGGTATTAGGACTAGTAGGATGAATTGAAATATCTAATAACTTTCCAGTTTTGTTAATAACCTCCTCCGCTTTTTGAATAGATTTTATAAATTTGTCCACCCGACCAATAAGGTGATCAGAGGGAATAAAAGCAATCGGCTCATTTTCATCATCTAGAGAAATTTTCAAAGCGGCATAACCCATAGCCGGAGCGGTGTCCCTTTTGTTGGGTTCAACAATAATATTAGTTTCTGGAAAGTTTGGCAAAATTTTCCTCAAAGGCTCTATCAGATTATTAGTGGTGGCAATAAAAACTTTCTCCTGAGGCCATTTCTCGAACCTATTTAAAGTTTCCTCCAAAATAGTTTTGTCAGAAGTAAGTCTACAAAATTGTTTGGGTTTATTTTTTCGGCTCATCGGCCACAATCGAGTTCCTCCGCCACCGGCTAAAATTATTACTTTCATAAACTAGTTCTTAAAGTTTACCTTGTTAAATAGATTTCGTCTAACTTTGGTTTCACCAAAATTATTTAACGGGATAAATAAAGTTTATAAATTAAAATAGTTTGTTCGAAACCTGGTCCATAGCTTCGTTGGCCATTTCATCAGCTTCTTTGTTTTTTTTTCTCGGAATATGAACCACTTCCACGCTTTTAAAATCCAACATTAAATTCCAAATTTGGATAAATAATTTTTGAATATTTTCGTTGCTAAGTTTATATTCATGATTCAGCTGTTTTACCATCAACTCTGAATCAGCATAACATTTTAAAGCCAACCTCTTGGATTTAGTTTTTCCAATTAACTGCTTGGTTTTTTTAAGAGCAAAAATTAAAGCCCGATATTCAGCTTCATTATTAGTTATATTATCTCCCAAGAATTGACTATATTTTTTAGTCTCATTCTTAAATTTTAAAACTGCTCCTACTCCGGCTATCCCAGGACTTCCTCTCGATCCCCCATCAGTAAAAATACTTAGTATGTCGTTCTCCATCCTCTTATGAAGTTAGTTTATTAAATAGGTTGCCAAATTCTTCCTCCGAGTAATAATTCACAATAAATTTTCCGCCCTTTCTTCCTTTCTTAATGCTGACTTTAGTTCCTAGGGCTTGGCTGATTTTATTTTCAAATTCCAACATCTCTGGTTTTCCACCCAAAGTTTTCTTACTATTGGGGCCTGAATTCATTTTCCTTCGAATTCTTTTCTCGACTTCCCTAACACTAAGTTGTAATCTGACAATTTCGTTGGCCATTAATTCTCGTTGACTTTTGTCTTCTAGGCTCAACAAGGCTCGAGCGTGTCCCTCGCTTATCTCTCCTGCTCTAACTCTTTGTTTTATATTAATTGATAGATCTAACAACCTCAGGATATTAGTAACTGTCGATCGGCTTTTCCCAACCTGTTCAGCAACTTCCTCCTGAGTATAGTTGAATTTATCTATTAATCCTTGATAGGCTTCCGCTTCCTCAATGGCGTTTAAATCATGCCTTTGAATATTTTCAATCAAAGCCCACTCCAATTTTTCTTTGTCGCTAATTTTCTTAACAATCACTGGAACCTTACTTAAACCGTTTTTCTGAGAAGCCTTAAATCGTCTTTCGCCCGCTACTAGTTCAAACCCACCTTCTGGTCTTTTGGTTACTATTAAAGGTTGAATGATGCCATGTTTTCGAATAGAAGAAGCCAATTCTTCCAGTTTTTTTTCATCAAAATACTGCCTAGGTTGAAAGGGATTGGTTTTTATTTCACTCACCCCAACTTCTATGACTGAATTTTTTCGAACGTTAGTTTTTTTGTTCAACTTCTTAGTAACCACCTCGCTATCTAAATCCCTGGAAACAAAATCACTGTCTCTTTTTTTAGAACTGGTGTTAGAAAAACTTGAACTATTACTAGATTTTTTTTGAGGAATCAAGGACGAGAGTCCTTTACCTAAACCACCTTCTCTGGGCATTTTTATTTTTTTACTACTTATTAGGACTGTTTCCTCCTATTCTCAATCACCCCCTGGAAATTACTTCATTCGCAAATTGACGATAAGCTCGAGCCCCTTTATTCAATCGATCAAAATGCAAAATTGATTTTCCAAAACTAGGCGCTTCTGCTAAACGCACCGTTCGAGGAATTACCGAATCAAAAACATTTTCTGGAAAGTATCTTTTAACTTCCTTAACCACCTGTCTAGCTAATCTATTTCTTTTGTCATACATAGTCAGAACTATTCCGGTGACCGCTAGATTGGGCTGAAGATTTTCCTTTACTAAATCAATAGTGTTAAGCAATTGACCTAGTCCCTCTAGGGCAAAATATTCAGTTTGGACAGGAACTATAACCTCATTAGAGGCTACCAGTCCATTGATAGTTAAGAGCCCCAAACTAGGAGGAGAGTCGATTATTATAAATTCGTAGTCGTCCGAAATTTTGTTTAGAATTTTTTTTAATTGAAATTCTCGATTTTCTACTCCTACCAATTCCACCGCCGCCCCCGAAAGTTCTTGGTTGGAAGGAAATAGGTTCAACCCGCTGGATTTACTTTTAACAATAATTTCTCGAGGATGTATTTTTGATATTAAACTGTGATAAAGACTCCTCTTGAGATTTTGAGTATCCAAACCCAATCCGCTAGAAGCATTGCCTTGCGGATCTAAATCAACTAGCAAAACTGATTTCCCCAGAGAAGCCAAATAAGTAGCCAGATTAACAGCCGTGGTAGTCTTCCCTACTCCCCCTTTTTGGTTTACTAACGATATTATTCTTGCCATAAAAAAAATCTTTAGAAATGATGTCCTTAAACAGTATATCAGATTTTCTTATTTCTTCAAAAATTTTACTTAAAGTTAAACTTCTCAATAATCTCTTTAGCCTTGGTTATCTCATCCGAAGGCGTGGAGGCTCCGGCCGTTAAAAAAACATTCATCCCATCGGAAAACCATTCCTGCAAAATATCATCAGCATTTTCAACGTGATAAGTTTTTATTTTTTTAGCTCGCCCCATCTCAGCTAATTTTGTAGTGTTACTAGAATGAAGCCCGCCTATCACTATCAGCAAGTCAGTTTCCGCCGAAATTTCACTTACTTCTTGTTGTTTTTCGATGGTGTTCAAGCAGATTGTATTTTTAATTTCTAGCTCCAATCCTAATTCTTTTAGCCCTTCAACAATCTCCCTTAGCTTAGAACTCTTCTGTGTAGTTTGACAAATTACTCCAATTTTTCCGGTTAGTTTATCCTTAATTTTCTTCAATTCAGCTAGATTATTTGCCACGAAAGCGTTATTGTTAGCTCGAGATTTAATCCCCTTTACTTCCACGTGTTCTCGATCTCCAATTATAATTACTTTCAAGCCCCTCTTTTTGAATTCCTTGGCATAATACTGAGCTTTGACTACAAATGGGCAAGTAGTATCCACTATTTCAGTTGTTTTTTGTTTTACAGAGTCTAAGTCCTCCAAGGCCATCCCGTGACTTTTTACAATAAAAACCGCCCCTTCCGCAAGATCTTCTAAGTTTTTAATAATTCGCAAACCTTTTTTTTCTAGCCTGTTCATCGCTAAAGGGTTGTGAATTAAATCGCCCCAACAATAAACTGGTTTCTTGCTGTTCTTCAGAGTTTCCTCTACTAACCCAACTGCTCGTTCTACTCCGAAACAAAACCCAGCTTTTTCGGCTACTTCAATTTTGATATTATTGCTCATTGTTCTGATTTCTTAAAGATTCCATCAGTTTGAAATAAAAAGTCAAATTATGAATAGAGGCTAAGCGAGCTCCTAACGGTTCGTTGACGTCAAATAGATGTCTCAAATAAGCTCGCGAAAAATTTTGGCAAAGAGGACAACTGCAATGCTCATCGACCTTAGCAAGGTCTGTTTTAAACTGTGCCTTTTTAATATTTATTGTTTCGTAAAAATCTTTAGTTTCAGACAAGTCTAATTTCCGAGGATCTTCCTTCCATAAAAATAACCGACCGTGCCGACCTTCTCGAGTTGGAATAACACAATCAAACATATCAATCCCGTCAAAAACTCCGGCTACAACTTCTTCTGGCCGACCCAGCCCCATTAAATAACGCGGTTTATTTTTTGATAAATGCGGTAAAGTCCATTCAAGAATTTTCTTTAATTTTCCCCGAGGTTCACCCACCGCCACTCCTCCAATAGCATAGCCATCAAATCCTATTTTGACTAGTTCTTGAGCAGATTGAATTCTAAGCTTTTCATAATTAGAGCCTTGTACTATTCCAAACAATAAAGGTCTTTTTGTTCGGCCTTTGGTTTCCTGGTCAAAATACTCCTTACACCGCTTAGCCCAACGAGTTGTTAACTCTAAAGACTTCTTAGCTTCAGCTTGACTACAAGGATAAGGAGGACATTCGTCTAAACACATTATTATATCAGTATCTAGGTCTAGTTGAATTTGGATAGAATCCTCAGGACGCATAAAATGTTTATCCCCATTTTCCGAATTAGTAAAATAAACCCCTTTTTCAGTTAACTTTACTCCGGATTCCCCAAATCTCTTTTTGGCTCTTTCTCCTAAAGAAAAAATCTGAAAACCGCCACTATCCGTTAAAATTGATTCTCCCCAATTCATAAAACCGTGCAATCCATTTTCATATTGCTTAATGAGTTCAGTTCCGGGCTTCAATGATAAATGATAAGTATTGCCCAAGACAACTTCAAACCCAATTCTTTTAATTTCAGTCGGCAAAAGAGTTTTCACTGCCCCTCGAGTAGCAATAGGCATAAAAAGCGGAGTCATTGCCTGTCCGCTTTTTGTTTTTATTTTTGCCAGTCTGCCGAAATCAGATTCTCGTTCGATTTTAAAACCCATAATCTCTAATTTGATAAAGTTTAAATTCTTTCAATTTTTTCACAATATTCTTTTCCACAAAATTTTCAAATCCCTGAAACTCGACTGAGTTAACCAACACTAAATCCCGACCGTCTTGATTAGATTGGGGCAAGACTCCAATTTGAAATATCAATTCTTCAGCCGGATATTTATAGCCGACCTGAGAATTCAAAGCATTTGGCTCCCATTTTATTTCATGGCTTCTCTCATTAAAGGCCACTGTCCCTGAACTCCTGTGAAAGCTATTTTTCCAAATGATTCCAGAAGGAATCTTAATTGTCAAGCTAGGCTTGTCTATTTTATTAAAATTATTTTTTAGAGCTACCTTAATTGTGAAAGTAGTTTCCTCTCCGACTCGCAACGGAATTGGTCCATTGTTTTTGAAAACGCTCCCAGCAAACTCTCCTGAAATTAACACGTCTAAATTAGTGTTAACTTTAATTAGTTTATCACCAGAGCTAAGCTCTTTGTTGGCTAGTAAAGTAGTATTAACGTTCAAACTGCTAATTTTGGCCTGAGTAGCGATAGTTTGATTGGTCTCGCCATCTTTAGGAACGAAGCTATCTTTTAACATAAAGTCAAACGCGACTGAGCCACTTTCTCCTGGATTAAGAACTTTAAGAACCGGTACATCAGAAGCTTTCCATATTATCTGTTGTTTTTCTTGATCATAGAATCCCAAATCGACTCTAACCGAAGAATGATCAATCAAGTCTGTTTTAATATCCTCTTTTAAAACAAGATCTAGCAAAGGATTACTAGAATTATTTTTAAAATTAATCTCATATTTCAAAAGAGTCCCTAAATAAGTAGTTTGGGTATCAGCATCAACTCCGCTAACAATTTCTTGATAAACGCCTATTCGAGAAGGAATAACTTTTACGATTTCCTCGGCTAAGGATATTGAAGAAAATTTAGACTCTTCACTTAATATCCCAATTTCCCCAATAACTTTTTTAATCATATCTACTTCCCCAGCAAAGCTTCCTAGAATTTCAACTTCCCTTTTTTCATTAGCTTTCAACAATGGAATTTTGAAACTATTTTCTATTCCCGCTACCTTTTCTAAATTAGAACTTCCGAAACTGTATCCTTCTGGATAGCTCATTTTCAAAATTAAATTTGAAATATCATTGGGGGTATTGTTGGTTAAAACCGCTATCATTTTTGAACTTTCTCCACTCGAAACTTCTTGCTGAGAAACTAGCGAGAAATCTACAATGGAACCAAGGATATTGATAATATGATTTTCTTCTTTATTAAAAACACTACTAAAATTAGAAGGTTTATAGCGAAAATCAGTACTCAAGTAAACTTGATTTTCCCGCGAAGCAAAAGCCTTAAATTTTAATTGATATTCTTTGCTTTCTCGAGATTTTATTTTTCCGACATCAATATAGAAACTGCCTCGCGCATTGACTTGAGTGTAGCCCATTATAGTGGGAACTAATTCTTCCGGATATTTTATTTGAATCTGAGCTTCGTTGATAGCAACTCGATTGTTATTGTGAATCACCAGTTTGTAATCAAAAAGCTCACCGCTCTTAACATCTTGATCTCCTTGAAACTCCACTACCACATTTTCCTGACTAAAAGCGCTCTGCTTATATTTCACGTAAACAATTACTAATCCAATGATGACGAAAATGGCCGTCAATACCGATCCGGCCATTTTGAATTTCTTTATTCGATTCATTTTTTGCATATCCGCATTACCATTCTCCGAGGATTTTGTCTCGAGCTGGTTGATAACCGGATTCTCCTTTTTTGCTGATTGCTCTTCTGATTCTTGAGATTCTTCGGATTTTTCAGCTTTTTTATCAAGAGGTTTCTCTTCGGATTTTCCATCCAATGATTTTTCATCGCTCTTATAAGAATCAGGGGATATTTCTCTGTTGATTAAATCTTCATTATCGTGGCTATAAAGCCTTCTATGTAAATCATTTAAAGGAGACATTTTTGTTTTTGTTACTTATTTGTTAA
>DAOWHU010000083.1 GCA_030641245.1 bacterium | reverse complement strand
TTGTAAACGAAGTAAAAAAAGAGTTTGACCATCCCATAAAACTAAATTTTTTTCCAACCTTCTCAATCAGCTTGCTTCTTTTAAGCATTGCCTTTCTGTCTATAAATCAGCCCCTTTCTGAACGACTCTGGATTGGCGGAACAATCGTTCATTTTATTTTAACAATAAAAATAATTTCCATTTGGATCCAACACACTAAATTTGAAATTAAACACATGAATCCTTCTTGGTTTATCCCAGCTGTTGGAAATATTCTAATTCCCGTAGCTGGCGCTAGCCACTTTTCTCCAGAAATTTCATGGTTCTTTTTTAGTATCGGTTTCATGTTTTGGATCATTTTATTGATAATTTTTTTCAACCGTATTATTTTCCATAATCCATTGCCAAATAAACTATTGCCAACATTCTTTATTTTAATTGCGCCACCAGCAGTTGGCTTTATTTCATTAATAAAATTAACTGGTGAAATAAATGAATTCACGAAAATACTATATTACCTTGCGTTATTTTTGACAATTTTACTATTTGCACAAATAAAAATGTTCTGCCATATAAAATATTATTTATCCTGGTGGGCTTATTCCTTCCCAATTTCAGCTGTAACCATTGCGACTGTTTTGATGTTTTATGAAACTAATCAGCCTTTCTTTAAATATCTCGCAATAGCTTTTTTTGCTTTATTGTGCGTTATGATTATCGTTTTGCTAACTAAAACTCTTACCGCCGTGTTGAAAAAGAAAATTTGCATCGAAGAAGAATGAACATAACTGTCAAACCAATAAAAAAACAGTCACCCTAGCAACTGTTTTTTTATTCGTTCTTTCAGCTAAAATCTATTTCAAACAATGTTTTAAAGTAAACAACCAATCTTCATCGGTCCCCTCTTCTTCTTTAGTCTTTTTAAGCCAGTTTAAGTACTGTCGATCTTTTTGAACAATGTCCGCAACTCTCTCTCCGGTGTATTTTCCAAAAGTAAATTTTTTGATCAAAACTGGATTGGCAGAAATATCAACCATTCTCTCAATAATTTTTTCCTCCGAAGCTTTGGGGGCTTTTTTTTGGGCAATTTCAAATAAATGATTGAAAATCGCCTCCAAAACAATTACATCTCCCTCGGCGCTGTGTGGATTAACTTCGACATCAACTTCGTAGTAATATCGCAAAAATTGCAAGTTATATTCAGGAATTTCTTGTTCTTCATCCAGATATCGAGCCAGTCGTAAAGTGCAAATAAATTGAGGAACTTTTATGTCCTCATTGCTTAACATTGCAATATCAAATTTGGCATTATGGGCTACCATAATATTATTTTGCAAAACCTTCTCTAGGTCTTTGACAAATTTGCTTCCTTGAAAAGCCTTCTCTTTCTCCACCATTTTATTAGTAATATGAGTAATACTCATAGCTTTAACTGAGATTGGGATAGGTGGTTTGAAATTCTGAGCTTTCATCTTTTCAGATTTTTTGGAATCTGTCCGCCCTTGGAGAATAACCTCTTCATACGCCACCTGACAAAGCCGATCTTTCTCCAAATCATTCCCAGTAGTCTCAGTATCTAAAAAAATTAATTTTTTCTTTTTCATCTTTGTTTATATTATTTATTATTAAAATGGACTTTGAATGTTTTTTAATTTAAAATTTGTCACTTTAGTGTAAATCCGTGTTATACAAATATTTGAATATCCCAATAATTCTCGAGCATAACAAACATCAGCACTATTCTCTAAAAGATGTGTAGCGAAACCATGTCTCAATGAATGAAATGTTGCATCTTTACTAATATTAGCTTTTTCAAAAGCAGTTTTAGAAACTTTTTGTAAAAAATTCGTGGTTGATTTTCATCTTCAATTAGATCCGAAAACAAAATCGTTTTTATCCTTCTCTTTAATGATATTTTATATATCAATTTTTAGTTTTTCAGAGAAAATGGTAATCCGATATTTTCTGCCTTTGGCTAATTTAATATAAATTATTAATTCTTCTAAGTTTATATCTTTTATTTTTAACGATATAACTTCACTAACTCTAAGTCCCGAAGCATACCCTAAAAATGACATGAGTTTGTATTTTGGGTTTTCTATTTTAAGTAATATTTTTTCTATTTCTTGCCTAGATAGAACAACAGACAATTTTTTACTTTTTTAAACACATTTAAAATTAATTTTATTTGTTAATTTTAAAATTTCTCTATATAAAAATTTAATTGAATTTAAAACTAAATTTATTGCCTGAGAAGAATTACCTCGTTCTTGTTTTTGCAATAAAAAATTTCAATGACTTCTTAATCATTTTAAAAATTTTCTTTTTCTGGAAAAAAGCAAATATTCTTCTATATAAAATAGATAAGCTTTAATTATTCTTGAACTATAATCTCTTAATTTTAATATTTTTTTAGTTTTATCTAAAATATTTTCCATGCTATAATTATTATATGAAGATATATTTATAAAATAATTTAAACTATCTAAGTTAATTTAAATATATCGTTAATTTGCATAATATACAAATCATAGTTTTTATACAAACTATTTATTTGTATAAAAACCGGTTATTCAAAATCTTTTTTGGATAATAGAATTGCACTTTCTTTACAATCAATACTATGAATAGTATCATTAACGCACAAGAAACGATACCTATAAATAATAATTTTAAAAAACAACATGGCTAAACCAACGAAACACGCAACTTTAACTTGCGTTATATTAAGTACTCTAGCAACAATTGGTATTATTGTCGGCTTGGTTAAATTAAGTCCATTATTTATTGTTCTATGCTTATTGCCTACAGTAATTTATGAAATTTACAGAACCGAAGGAAAATCAACAAAGTTGGCATCTATTGCGCTTTTAGTAGTATTAGTTGCCGAAGTTATGCTTATTACACTAAAAATAAATTTTAATTTAGCGGAATTCTTAGGAGAAAGCCGAAGAATGGTAGTGGGTTATTCTGTGCCTTTGGGCGATATCAAGGTCGTAGGCCCAACAATTATGATCATTCTTTCGGTTATTCTTTTTGTCAGAACACGTGGTCGTTATACAAAATGGCTAGCGATTATTATTTTTATTACCTCGTTCACAATTATCTATACCATCAGTCCAGAAAATTTTACAGAATTTTTAAAAATCGGAATTAAAAAAGCTTTAGACCAAGTCCAATATTAATTACTGATAATTTCATTTAGGCTATATCATTAATTCACATATAATACAACGATGACTTGTTAACAAGAAAACATTTTGCATAACAGTCTGCAGATGTTCTTCTTTCAAAAAATTCTAAAATGACCTAAATATAATGTGTGCGACAGTGGTTCCTATGGAAACTACTATTTAATTTTTATATTTTTTATCAAAAGGGTTGAAACCCTGTTTGTTTAAATTCTGTTGAGAAATAAAAAGGGGTTGGGGTTGCTTGCCATATTCAAACCAGCCCCATTTTTCACATTTATCTGATTCCATAATTTTTGGATCACCAGAAATGCAATCGGCTAGAATAATTATCGTAATGTAGTGCTTGCCTTCCTTTTCGAAAATATCATTAGTAGCAGTGATGAATCTTAGATTTTTGATTTTTAACCCGGTCTCCTCCATAGTTTCTCGTCTTGCACACTCTTCCCAAGTTTCATTGAACTCCAGATGACCGCCCGGAAAACACCAACTTCCCTCTCCGTGAGTGTTTTTTCTTTTACCAAACAAAACCCTATTACCCTTAACTACGCAAACCCCTAACCCTACTTTTGACCTACTCTCTTCACCCATAAAACACCTTTTATTGCTTAAATCTTAAAAATAGTGTACCATACTGTGAGATTATTGCTAAATTTTTTTATGAGTAAAAATCCAGAACAACACTTTTTTGATATCGCCGTTATTGGCGGAGGAGCCACTGGAATGATGGCGGCCTTTTGGGCTTCTCAAAAAGGAGCTCGGGTTGTTTTAATCGAAAAAAACGAAAGATTGGGCCGAAAAGTTTCTATGACTGGCAAGGGACGCTGTAACATTACTCAAGAAAATTTTACCAAGGAAACTTTAGTAAACGCTCTCGGGAGAAAAGGACGTTTTCTATTTTCTGCTTTACATAAATTTGATGTCAAAAAAACTAAAGATTTTTTTGAAAAATCTGGAATAAAATTAAAAACTGAAAGAGGTGGTCGAGTGTTCCCTCAATCTGATAGCGCTGAAGAAATCATTGATACCTTTCGAAAAATGCTAACTAAGAATGGAGTAGTTTTGATGAGAAAAAGCAAAATTAAATCCTTTGAAATTAAAGATAGCAAAATTGAAAAAATTATTACCCGAAAAACAGAGGTCATTGCCAGACAATATATTATCTGCACTGGAGGAAAATCTTATCCAATAACTGGATCAACCGGCGACGGCTATCAATGGGCTAAAAAATTCGGTCACCGGATTATAACCCCTACTCCAGCTTTAACGCCCATTAAAACTATCAACGACTGGGCTACTGAACTTCAAGGAGTATCTCTCCGAAATGTTAGACTTTCTGTTTTTCAAAACAACAAAAAACAAACTGATCGTTTTGGTGAAATGTTATTTACCCATTTTGGAATTAGCGGACCAATTGTTTTGGATGTTAGTTATGAAATTGGGAAATTATTAAAAAAAGACCGAGTAAAAATTTCGATTGATCTAAAACCAGCCCTGGAATTTAAAGAACTAGACCAAAGAATTCAAAAAGATTTCGAAAAATATCACAACCGAAAGTTTATTAACGCCTTAGACGACTTACTCCCCCAGAAAATGATCCCAACTATCGTTAAAATTTCCAAAATTGATCCTGACAAAAAAACAAACGAAATTTCCAAAGAAGATCGGAAAAAATTAACTGCTCTCCTGAAAGATTTGGTTTTAAATGTCGATGAATTAGTAGGCTTTAAAAATGCCATCGTAACCAAAGGAGGAATTAACCTCAGGGAAATTAATCCTAATACGATGCAGTCTCGAAAAATTGACAACCTTTATTTCGCCGGTGAGATATTGGATCTAAATGGACCGACTGGTGGTTATAATCTACAAATTTGTTGGACAACAGGATATGTGGCTGGAATTTCTGCTTCGCAAAATTCCCTGTAAACACGCAATACGCAATACGCAACATCCATTCAATATACAATATCAAATTTAAAAAACTCAAATTTTTCTCTGTATACAAAAGATATTTTTCACCTCGGCAAGTAACGCGAAACGAGCAAGTATCTTTTTTTGTTTTTTGATAATATTAAAAGGGTTTTGTGCATTTGCAACAAAAGCCCTTTTAAAAATAAATAGACATTAATGACTTAGATCTCCCTTTTTTCAACTGTGTCAAAAAATAAAGCCAGTACATCCCCCATCTTGGAATTAGGACGAGAACGATTATAGAAAACCACAAAATAGTTAACTTTTTCCATCTCGACAACAACCACAGAAAGATAGCGTAAATTCCCCGCAATAAAGCATTTCAGCTTATATACCGTCACTTCCTGATCAGGTAAATTTTGGCAAAAATTTCCTGTCAATTTTTCAACTACGTATTTGTCAAAATCACGAATTATCTTCCTGGAATAAAGATTCATAATATTGCTCTTTCCCTCTTCAATGTTTGTACTATTGGAAAAGAACCTCATACAAGCAATGTTTTTTTTATCCAGAATAAATATTCCGGCTCCATACTCTTTCGACTTCGAAAAACGCCCTTTCTTGACGAAGAAAGTAATGGGAGCAACCTCTCTTTTCTCAACTTTTTCTTTCTCGATCAGAAGTTTAGACAATTTAAGGTCAGCAAGCGAAAACAACTTCTTATCAATGGCCGCTTTCTCGGTTTTGGTCAAACTAGCCAGGTCATTCTCAGTAGGAATAATTTCTTTTTCTGATACACACCCGCTAAAAATAACTACTGTAACAATAAAAAAAATCAGGGTCGAGTAAAAATTAAACTTTTTCATGACAAGTCTCCTCTTTTAAGTTATTCGAAATATGTCAAACTACTAAATAGCCCCCTCGGACTACTCTCTAAAGGTCTCTAATTTATACATTATTTTAAACAAAAAGTCAATACTTTCCAGGTAATGTGTCCATACATTTGGCACTTTTTCTTCTTATTAGCCTCCTTGCAAATTCTTAATCGCAGTCAAGGTGGAAGCGTTAGCACTACCTTGAAAGGCGAGAAAGAATCTGCCATAAAAAAGAAAGAAGAAAAAGATTGTATCTTTGCTCAAATTTGATTAGAATAAAGCCACAACTGAATAATTTAGGACTTCAAGAAATACTGATTTTAAGATCCTTCTTTAGAGGGAAATCAGTATTTTATTTTTGTTCAGTAACTTGTTACTGAACAAATTTGAGAGAAAGGGATTCGAAGGGTCAACTCACTAAACTCATACTTCGCCTAACGACTTGCATTCGTTAAGTGGTTCCTCCCCGAACTCGGCACGCTATTTATAATTGCTCGCTAGCTCTCAATCTAGTACCTGCGTTTGGCTTGAATCCTTTCCTCTCCGCCAGTTATCATAAAAAAGCCCGTTAGGGCTTTTTTATGATAACTGGCGGAGAGGAAAGGATTCAAGCCAAACGCAGGCACTAGATTGAGAGCTAGCGAGCAATTATAA
>DAOWHU010000071.1 GCA_030641245.1 bacterium | reverse complement strand
CGATAACCTGGGGGTGCTAGGCTTCGACAGGTTAAGTATTTTGAAATTTGCAAGTCAAGCTATACAACTTGTAAAACTGTATCAAACTTATAAGTGCAAACTTATATAACAAAGCAAAAAGTGCGTTAGCATCTGCTTTCACACCCAATTTTGCTGCTGCCATAGCTTAATATAACCTATGGCCCATCGGTAGACTGATTTCTAATAGGTCTTTAGGATTGTTTTCAATCCTTTGCCGGTGTCAACATTAGAACGTAGTTAATTTGTTTTCTTTTGGCAAATTAACCAAATCTCACAAAAGAAAGGTTTTCTCGCTTTTTGTTGTCCGTCTCAATGCGATTGAACCTCAGAGGCTTATCCTCAAAATAGACGGAACATACTTGTAGACGATTTTAAAATTTTAACACTGGACATGGGTTCAATTCCCATCACCTCCACACACTATTCTGCTCTCCCCAAAGAAGCACAGAATTAATTTTGAATTTCTAATTTTGAATTTTGAAACAATTTTTCAATGATTTAATTTCTGAATTGTTCAAGCCCTGCTTGTAATTGTTCGGACATTCAGGAATTTAGTCCTTGTTTAAAAATTAGATCATTCAAAATTGAATCGATCCGCCAGCTGGCGGACAAAGTTCAAAATTTTTTCTCTAGTATTGCTATAATAAAGCTATTCTGATATCATAGTAATACATTTATAATTAAATTAAAGCCATAAGAAGAGTATTCAAGCCAATTCCTCGGAAACCAACCAATAAGTTGAACGAATCAATTCATGCCCCAACCGTTAGAGTTGTCGGCGAAAGAGGCGAACAACATGGAATTTTAGAAATTCGCGACGCCTTAATTTTGGCTCGATCACAGGGATTAGATTTAGTAGAAATTGCGCCCAAAGCAGAACCACCTGTTTGCAAGATAATCGACTGGGGGAAATTCCAATATCTACAAACCAAAAAGAAAGACGGGAGCAAAAAAACTCAGAAGAAAACTAAGTTAAAAGGAGTTCGTTTCCGCCCAAGTACTGGTGAGGGCGATTTAAAATTCAAAGCCGAACAAGCTAAAAAATTCTTATCAAAAAACAATAAGATCAAAATTCAAGTTATATTAAGAGGAAGGGAAAAAGCTTTTTCCGATCAAGCTAAAAATCGATTAAAAGAATTCATTGACAAAATCGATTTTCCAGTTAAAATAGAACAAGACATTAGACAACAAGGGAATGGCTTTAATGTCATTATAGCCCCGGAAAAAGACACCTAAGCGCGATTCTTATCCAAAAATAATCAAGAAAATTAATTAAGGACTATTCCAAAACATTTTCGCGTTCAGGAATAGTTTTGTTAATTGTTAATTTTATGCCAAAACTTAAGACAAGAAAAGCGGTAGCCAAAAGATTCAAGACTACCTCTACTGGAAAAGTGGTCAGACGACAGTCTAACCAAAATCATTTCAATGCTCGACAGACACCCAAGCAAAAAAGAGCCAAACGAGGAAGTCAGATAGTAGCCGGGAAAATCGGCGAGTCTATTAAGAGAGATTTATTAAAATAATATACACCAATGTCTAGAGTAAAACGAGGAGTAACCGCGTCCAAGAGACGATCAAATTTACTATCAAGAGCCAAAGGTTTCAAGTGGCGACGAAAAAGCAATTACCGAGCCGCCAAAGAAGCTCTTATTAAAGCTGGAAAATATTCCTACCGAGATCGAAAGACCAAGAAAAGAACTTTCCGAGCTCTTTGGATTTTACGATTAAACAACGCCCTAAGACAAAACGATTGGAAATATTCAACTTTTATCAAACATCTTCGAGATAATAAAATTAAATTAGACCGAAAGATTTTATCTGGGCTAGCTGTTAACGAACCAAAAATTTTCCAACGGTTGATTAATAAACTGAAAACTAAATAGAACAATTCATATTTATATATGCGAAAACGCCTCTTTCAAGAAGCGTTTTTCATTACCTAAAAATGTTTTCAAAATTTACAATAAACCAATTTACAATTTACATTAAATTTTCAATAAATTAATTTTCAATTGTCAGAAACGAAGTTCCTTTTGATTATATTTCTTTAATTCTATAGATTAAGATCTAGAAATTCCTTAAGTTTACTGAGATTTTTTTCATCTTTATTATAATGGTAAGTCTTTATGCCAACCAACCGAGCACTTTCAGCGAAACCCTTATCATTTTCAAAATAAATCACATCTTCTTTTTTGAAATTAAAATTATCCAACATTTTTTCATAAAAAACTGGATCAATTTTATCAGGCTTATGACTCAGAGTAAAAAATTCATAAGGGCTTTTATCAATCCCAAATTTTTTCTGTTCTTCCTCGTTGGCATTAGTAAGAACGATTTTTCTATTGGGATATTTTTCTAATAATTCATGCATTTCCTCAAAAATCCCATCTTCCAAAAACAAAACATTCCACGCATCAACTAAAATTGTTTTCATAAAACACAAAATTAAATATTATCCACTTTCTTTTTTATAATCTCTTCTATTTTTCCTCGATCATTTTCTCCTCAAACTTATCTACCAAGATCGGTTGAATACAAAACTTTTTTACAGGTGCAATAATTACCAAGATGACAAAGCGCAAGGGCGCCAGGCTTAAAAGAAATCGGTATTTCTACATTTTCTATTTGACCAAATCCGAGAGTAATATGTGGTTTATAATTTTTGAAACTCGAATTTCTCAAAAATCCCTTAATCCAGTGAAGGGTTATTTCTTCGACTTTAGGAGGAGAGCAAACCATGCCAACAGTAGCATCATCACAAGTTAGCAAATGCCCTAATTTTTTCATCACCGTCACATGCAAATCATATAAATTGTCGGTTTTTTCTATAGCAAATTCTGAAACTATATTGCCTTTGGGTGTAATACTGTTGCGATACTTGCTGACTTTCAGTTCGAAAATTTCAAATTGAGAGGCAATCTCCTTTATTATGCCAGAAGCCTCTTTAACATTTTTTTCATCAATCACACCCATTGCTAAAGAAATATGAGGTAAACAATTTTCACTATTTAAAAGAATTTTGCCATTAGATTTTTCAGATTGCAACTTGCTTACTTCTACTGCCTTGCTAGACATTTTTGCGTCAGGCAAGACAACTACGTCTATCGCTAATTTGGGCATATAAACTAAATTAAATATTTAAAACTTTGTTTTTTATAATTTCTTTAACTACGTTTTTGTCATCTTCTTCTCGTACTTTAATGTTCATAACTTCTCCACACTTTTCACACTTCTGTTCCAAGAACCACTCTTGCTTTTTCAAGAACGCATTAATCGGTTTCATCAACCCCCCGCATTCGTTAGTTCGATCTCCCGGATTATTATCAACATGTTTAGAATAGAGACACTTCGGACAATGATTAGTATAGCCGTCCCCTTTCACGAAAACCCCGCAATTCTCACACTCAAAATCTTCAATTTTCCTCTGAAACCTTTTCCCCATAAAAAAATAAATAAAAATAAATTTAACTATTCCACTATCATACACTAGAGTATGATAGTGGCAACTTCTATTTTCCTTTTTTGCTTTCTTCGAATTTATCCAGCAAATTAAATATTAAAAAATGGGCTGGATATTTCTTTTTGATCCTTTGCCATTCGTTGGTCGGCAAAATTTTCCTTCTTTGTTTCTGGTTTTTTGTTTCTTTAAATTCATTCATATATCCCCCAAACCCACTGTAAAGCCAACGATTAACAGTCCCTATTGTGTTAAAACCAACTCTTAATTTTTTTCTAATATCCATATAGGAAAAACCAATCAAAAGCATTTTAGCAATTTCTATTCTATGCATTATCATAATAAGCTCTCCTGGAGTCAACAAATCTCGTAAAAATTTTTCCGCATTTTCATCGGTTTTTACTCCAGATATCATTCCGCAAAATTCTTTCAACATTCTTTTTCGTCTTTGTGGCTTTACATCATAAAATCTTTTTTTCATTTTTTTAAACGCTATCATACACTAGTGTATGATAGTGACTATTACTTATTTTTTTCTTTTTTGTTACTCAATAATTGACTTAGTTCTTTAATTCTAAGACCGTTATTTTTTTTAGAATTTTCTTTAAAATGAGCGAAGCACATTGGACAAGGAGTTATCATTTCCTTGGCTTTAATTTTCCGAGCCTGGTCGAAACGATCACCCACGATTCGATTAGACAATTCCGGGTTATTAGTTTTGACTCCTCCGCCTGCTCCGCAACAATAGCTTTTCTCTCGATTCAAATCCATCTCCTTAATTTTATAACCGGCTTTTTTGATAATTTCTCTCGGCTCCTCATAAATTTTTAAAGCCCGCCCCAAATGACAAGGGTCATGATAAGTCACCGCCCCTCGATCCTGCCCTCGAAATTTTTTCAAACTTTTATCTGAAATAATCTCCGTCATATGTCGAACTTCAATATCCCACTTATCTCCCAATAATTTTTTATAGTCTTCTCTAAGTACCAAAGCACAAGCAGGACAATTAGTGATAATTCGACCGACACTATGCTCTTTAAAAATTTTTAGATTCTTTAAAGCCAACTCCTTAAAAAGTTTTTGCCCTCCTGCGTTCTTAGCCGGCGAACCGCAACAAAGCTCTTTTTCGCTCAATTTAATAAAGTCAATTCCTTCCTGCCGAAGAATCTCCTCATAATTATCCTGGATATCTTTTAAGGCAAATTTTGTCAAACACCCTGGATAATATAATGTGTTGCCTCTAAATATTTTTTTGAATATGTTCATTTGTTTTGAAGTGTTAAATCAACTTAAATCTTTTTCTAAAAACTTTATATCCGCCTTGAAAACTACCAGGATAACCTTCCAAGGCACCTCTCATCATTAGAAAAGGAATTCTCTTATAATACAATTTTGATCTATACAAAAACTTGTTATCCTTTCTACCATCATACAACTTGTAGACTTTTTCGACTAGCTCTTCGCTCAACTCCCATAAGCCAGCGAAATCAATTGCGGGATCGCTGAAAGAACGATCGCTAAAATCAATAATATTTATCCGTTTCTTCTCGCTGTCCCAAAACATATTTTTTGAGGTTAAATCATTGTGTACAAGCGCATTCAAATACTCGTGCCTAAGCACATCTTTTAATTCACTAAAAAACTCATTGGTAATTTTAATTTCATCTTTATTAAACCGAGAAAAAAGAGTTTTCTTTGTATCATCAAGCAGGCGAATATAATTTTCATCAGGACTGTCTATCCTAACACTAAATTTATCAACGACTGTTTTTGGTGTTGAATGCAATGTTGTCAAAAATACTGCCAGCTGTTTAATGAGCTCTTCTTTTTCTAAAAGATCAAGCTTTTCGAAATAAGAACCTTTTAGCTCCTCCCCTTTTAACATTTTATATCCACCAAAAGATTTGTCGCGAGAAACATAAATGTACTCTGGAATATTCACGTCAAGTTTTCCTTTCAAATATTTAAGTAGCCCAATTTCGTTAAACAACGTATCTCTTGAATTTCCGTAAGCTCCTTTTGGTACACGAAAAACAAGCTTGTTGTCGAAAGCAATAACCAAGTGATCCCAACCGCTAATTATGGGGCGATACTGTTTCCATTTGATTTCAGGAAATTCTTCTTTGATTTTTTGTAAAAAAAGTTCCTCTTTCATATTTCATAAAATTTTAAATATATTTTTATCTAAGTACCTACCGCTTATTTATTCTACCTCGTCTTCTTTTCTTTATCAAACGAATTAGTTAGAAGGTTTGTAAAGTTAAAAAGTTTTTTATTTTTAACAACTCTATCCAACTTTAAATTTTACAAACTTTCTAACTAATCATATTTGCCTTTTAAAAACAATTTTGTTAATATTTTAATAAGTTTTCAAGCCACGAGGAGCTTGAAACGAAATCCACCGGTAAAATGTTTTAGTAGCGACGAGCGAACAAACCTCTTTCTTACGACTTTGTCGTAGAGATCAAAAGCATCTTCCTGGTGGTCTTTTTTTAGCTAAAACTTTTGCATAAAAAAACCGGGACGGAAAATTTTTTCCGTCCCTTGTTTACTTTTAATCCCCTTCCAGATAAATCCTATTCAGAATCTACCAACTTATCAAGCTCATCTTTATTCACCATTTCCCTGCCACAATCGCGACAAAAGCTTGGGGCATCAAAATCTGGCTCTGTCCCATGACAATAAGGACACACCCTCTCCTTTACGTCGGTTATTTTAATCTCTGCAGCCACGTTGCACCTCCCCTTTTATTGAAATTAATCATTCAAACTATATTCCAAACTATACCCCATTTCTTTCTGTCTGTCAAGATTTTCTCTTGCTTTCTTCCTCAAAATTTTCTAAACTTAGACTATGCCACTACTCACCAAAAAATAAAAAGAGAAACTACTTCTATTTTTT
>DAOWHU010000061.1 GCA_030641245.1 bacterium | reverse complement strand
TATTTGAAAAATTTGCCTCAGAAATCAAAAAAGAGGTTTTGATTAAAAAACTTTCGGAGATCTCTAAGGAGCCCAATGAGTTTGACTACAAAAAAGAAGTCAAAGTCAATGGAGAGGTGATTAAGATTTGGCTGAAAAAATAGCGGAAAATCTTGAATAATTTGAAAAAGACAAAGAGTTTTGAATATCCTTTGTCTTTTTTCGTTAAATTTTTGCTTGAAGAGAGTCTTTGCAAAAGTTGGAAATTAGACAATAAAAAAAACCTCAAAAAGGTTTTTGTTTTCCGGTGGTTCGGACAAATTGATATCCGGGGCGCTGGAAGCCCTTGTTTTTTTAGTGGCTCAGCGCCACCGGAGTACCGACTTCAATTCATTTTATATAATTAAAGTCGAACGTTTTGTATTACGTTGAATACAATTTTTTTTCTTCTACCATCTCATGGATTTATTTAAATCCAATTTTATTTTTGTTTTTTTGGTGTGAGGACTGTTTCTAATACCAATTTTAGTTGCAATCTCTAATTTTTTGTTAAATTGTTTTAAAGTTTTATCACATTAGTGATTACTAGTGTTTCAAAAATTATTAAAACAATTTACCTAAAAAATAATAAATTTTACAGACAAATTGATGCTAAAAACAGCCCTCTTTTTTGTTTTTGTTTTTGTAGTTGGGTTACTTGAAAGTAACTCCTGAGACAGCTAGAAGGTTTCAATCGTGAATAGGGGGATATCACGATTGAAACTTTCTAGCTGTCGTTAAGACAGTAGATTAGTTTTCAAAAGAACTTTTTCCATTACAGTGTAATTATAGCACTTTTTTAGCCTTGGGTCAATCAAGGGAGTTATCAGCTTGACGGAGAGAAAAAACCTAATTTTGTAAATTTTCGAGCTCTGTTTCAACTAAGTTATCGAGTGATTCTCCTTCATTTTTCAAGTCTGTTATGAGTTTTGAGACCACTTCCTTGGAGGTTGATAAAATTAAATAGGTATCTTCGAGAATTCCCCAATCGATAGCCTTATCGCTAAGGTTTTCAACGAAATTATAATGTCGAATTCCTTCCACCTCTCCACTATCTCGGAAGACAACCTGCTCTTCTTGCAAGACAAAGGTTTCATCAACAAAAAGCGGTTTTAGCAATGCTGGAAGACGGTATTCATTATTTTTTAGAAAATCACTGACAGCACTAGAATCTTCTCTGATTTTGAAAATTAAGCTTAGTTTGAGAGTGTCTTCTTGGGGATATAGAAACATCCAATTTGAAGTTAGTTCGGTTTGAATTTCTTCTGGGAATTGAAGTTCCAAAAGAGATAGTAATTCAGGAGAGGATACCGGGACAAAATCTTCTTTTTGAAGTTGATAATAAACACCAGCTGTGCTTAAAGACTCTTTTTTGGTTAGCAGAAGGGGCGACAAAGAGTCTTCTTGGATATTCAAGAAAATAACTTCGCTGTCTTTTAATTTTTTTGGAATGGTTTTTTGGGCAGTTACTATTGGAGTTTCGATTTTGGGTGGAGTTACTTCAGGGGTTGGGGTTGGTGCAATGGAGCTGGTCTTAGTGGCGAAGGAGAAGTAATAAATTCCGGCACCCACCGCAACCAGCGAAATGAAAAACAAAACAATCAAAAGCTTGCTGTTTATGGAATCTTTGTCTTCGAAATCCTCTTCTAAAACCGGGGAAACAGAGGCACTTCTAGCAGGCGGTGTTTTGGGGAATTTCACTTTTTCTATTTTTTGAAGGTTGTTTTTGGGATTTTGAGAAGATTTTATCTCCTTTCTCTCTCGAGGTTTTAGTTCTGGTTTCTTTTCAAAAGGTTCCTTTGGGTCGTTTTGATCGTTAAATTTTAAGTCTTTCAAAAAAGGATTAGTAATTTTTACTTTCTCTTTTCTAATGGGTTGGATTTTAGTCTTTGTTGGAGTTTCTTCTTTTTTTTCAGAAGCCTCGGGTTTCTGGTGGGATAAATCGAAGGAAGAGGTTGAAAAATCTTTGTTTTCAAGATCAGAGGCCATGGTTCTTATGGAATAACCAATTTTTTCAGAAGCCTGTTTTCCATTGTTTTCCACTGTTTTGTTTTTGTTTGACATTTTTTTGGAAAGTTTCAGGTTTGTTTTGTTAGAAGATAAGCAAAAACAAAAAATCCTAAAAATTTCTTTTATTTTTATAATTATACTTCAAAAAGAATCTTCTAAATAAGTATATCATACTTAAATTAGAAAGAAAAAATTCTTATTTTATTTTTCAGCCCTAATCAAGCTTATTCGGCCTTGTTTGTCGATTTCTTTTACTTTTACTTTGACAATCTCGTTTAGTTTGAGATGTTTGTTGATATCAGTTACCCGTTCTTTGGCTACTTGAGAAATATGAAGCAAGCCGTCTTGTCCGGGAAGTAGTTCGATAAAAGCGCCAAAGTCTAAGATTCTAACAATTTTACCTTCGAAAACTTCGCCCGCTTGAACCTCGCGAGTTATGTCATTGATCGATTTTTGTGCGGCTTTTCCTGATGATTGATCGACGGCGGTAACAAAAATAGTGCCATCGTCTTCGATGTCGATTTCAGCCCCGGTTTCCTCAATGATTTTGTTGATTATTTTTCCACCTGGTCCAATTACTTCTCGAATTTTGTCAGGGTTAATTTTAATAGTAATAATAGAAGGGGCGTAAGGAGAAACTTTTTTGTTAGGTTTCTCAATAACCTTCTTCATTTCTTCCAAAATGCCTAATCGATTTTTTTTGGATTGGTCTAAAACTTCCTTGGTAATAGCCAGGTTGATTCCGGTAATTTTAACGTCTAATTGAATAGCATTAATACCGTCCTTTGTTCCCGCAATCTTGAAATCCATATCGCCCCAATGATCTTCAGGTCCTTGAATATCGGAAAGAATTTTGTAAACAGAGTCATCTTTAGCAACAATTCCCATTGCTAATCCAGCCACTGGTTTTTTAAGAGGAACTCCGGCGTCCATCAGAGCCAAAGTTGAACCACAGGTAGAAGCCATTGAAGATGATCCATTGGAAGATAAAACTTCGCTAACTACTCGAATGGTGTAAGGAAAGTTTTCTCGGGTTGGAAGCATGGGAAGAATCGCTTTTTCTGCTAAGGCTCCATGCCCAATTTCCCTTCGGCCTGGTCCTCGTAAAAATCTTACTTCGCCAACACTGTAAGGAGGGAAGTTGTAATGATGCATATAATGTTTTTTGCTTTCTTTTTCCATGGTATCGATAAGTTGCTCGGCTCCAGGGGCGCCCAAAGTAGCGACAGATAAAGCTTGAGTTTCTCCTCGGTTAAATAATCCAGAGCCGTGGGTTCGAGGAAAAAGGTTGACTTTGCAGGAAATTTTTCGCACTTCATCCAAAGCCCTACCATCAGGACGTTGATTATCTTCTAAAACTTTTTCGTGAAAAACATCATTCAAATATTCATCTAAAACAAAATCAATTTCAGCTTGTTTGGTTTTTAATTCTTCTAGATCGCTGAATTTTTTTTTGGCATATTGTTTCAAGAGCTCCTCTGTTTCTTTCATTTTTTTATTACCGGTTTCCTTGTTAGGAGCATATAAAGCCTTAAAGGCCTCATTTTTTTTCAATAAAGCGGTTATTTCTTTGGCAAATTCGGGTGTGGCAACGGTTATTTCAACCGTTTGTTTTTCTTTGCCTACTTTTTTAATAATCTCTTTTTCAAATTGAACTATTTCCCGAATTTGTTTTTGGGCTATTTCGAAAATGTTTTGAGCGTCATCTTCAGAGCATTCATTGGCGTCAGCTTCAATCATATTAATTTCGTTTTCAGTTCCAGCTACTAGAAAATCGACTAGAGAATCAGAGCTGTTGGGGTTCTCAGTTATTTTCACAGCTGCGATTGGTCCGTCCCAAGGAATATCAGAGATTCCTAAGGCTAAAGAAGCGGCAATTACTGCGATGTTGGCCGGAGCATTTTTTTCATCATAAGAAAGGACGGTAGTTATAACCTGAACCTCATTCCGCATAGTTTGATTGAAAAGTGGTCGGATAGTTCGGTCTATTAAACGAGAGGTTAAAACGGCATCGTAAGAAGGTCGAGCCTCTCTTT
>DAOWHU010000067.1 GCA_030641245.1 bacterium | reverse complement strand
TTCCTGGTCGTAATCAGCGCCATAAACATCATCTACGCTCTTGCCGTCCTCATCTACATAAAGAGTCTGCCACCAAATCTTAGCGTCAGCTTCATCATAAACTTCTACATATAGATCGTAGATAATTGAAGCAGAGAGATTATTATTATCAGTCCCTATACAACCACTACTATGCCAATCACACCTTTCAACACTATTATCCCAACAACCATGTTGTTCTACGCACTCTGGTTCAGATTGTGCGCCCGTGCTTTCATTGGTAACTTCTAATAGTTTCCAAATATTAACTGGGTTAGAATCACTGCCATCATTATCAATTCTAAAATTAATATAATCTACATAACTCGGCTTCATGTCCTCAAGAGCAAAGCTTCCGTTCCATGGATTCATATCGTCCACTGAAATATCAATTGTTCCAGCAGTGAAAGTATTGCCCTCGCTTACTTCTGTATCAGAAAAATAAGCTACTGTTCCACCAATTACCACCGCTGCAACAGCGCTGATAACCAGCATACTTCTTAAAATATTTTTCATTATTTTATATTATTTATTATTTCTCTTTCTTCAGGCGCTATTTTTCAACAACCCCTTGCATCAGGTTTACGAGAATCATTTTCTCTATAAGCTACCTGCAAACTTTCGACCTTTACTCTCTTATTAATCTTTCTTTGTTCCAGGGGTTGAACCCCTGTAAAATTTATTTAAAAACATTTTTAACTAAAATAAAAAATCAGCCTAAAAACTGATTTTGTATAAATCCTTACAGGAATTTATCCCAAATTGTTGTCCCCTCCGGGGCTCCACAATTTTTCTCAATTATTCTTCTTTATTTTTTACTTGCCTCGGCGTAGCTTTAGCGGAGACGGGTCCCAACTAAACTATTACACCATTCTCCCAAACCCCCTAAACTTTGTCAACCCTTTTCACCCCGTCTAACAATTCATCTTAACATTTGTTGTTTGACTGGGGTTCATTTTTCAAATTCTTTTTACCAACCCCGCAGGGGTCCTATTGTTAATTGCTAATTGCTAATTGTTCATTGTTCATTGTTCATTGTTCATTGTTATCGCTCCTATTTTTTCTAAAAGTTTCAAGGTTGCTTCTACGGATGGATTTTTGGTATTTTTCAATATTAGATTATCCTTATATTTCTCGTATAAAGGTGTAATGAACTCATCCCCCCAGGAAGGCGAAAATGTTATTACATCCGTAAAGTCAACAATCACTTTTTCTGATTTCGGCACAACTTTCAAATTAAGAGCAAAGACCGCAAAAGCCTCTTTGCCTGATTGTCTTGATATAAGGGTTGTTCCAAATTTTTTTAATTCTACTATCATAACTTTTTCTTAAAACTTTATTACCGTAAAACATCCTTGAATTGATGTTTCCGACGATTGAATATTTAAAGCATCCTTTCCTTCTTTCATTTCTAGTTTAGCTTTTCCTGTCTGAAATTCAAGAAATAACTTATTTATTGCTACTACTTCTCTAACAAATTTTAGACCGTTGCCTCTTGCTTCAGGCGAACGACCAGAAACAATTTCGGTAAAAGCAACTTCTAGGGCTTCCTCATCTGAAGATAGCTTTTTTCTCACTCTTTTCAAAGTTTCCAGCACCCCTTGTCCTCTATCTGCTAACACGACCAACTTTTTAACTTCATCATACCCAAAAAATATACCCGGAATATCAGCCCACTTGCCTAAATTATGATCAAAAGAATTGTTACCAATTTCTCCTGCGATAGAAGTAATCAATGGAAAAATAGGCCGAAGACTAGAAATGGATCCCAATTTGTTTTGCATTTTTACCAATTTTGTTTTAAAAACAGCGCTGTTTGAGCAATAAAACAACGAGAATGGCTCCTTCCCCTTTTCACTTGATACCCATTCCCAAGCCAATTCAACCAGATCCGAATTTTCAACAAACTCGCTTTCAAGGTGTTTTTTGATGGTACTTAATCTGTAAAAACGTTTGCCGCTTTTTCTTATTGCAGGCAATTTTTGGTTGTCATCCCACCTTCTTAAAGTTCCGATAGAAACTCCTAAAATTTTAGCAGCCCTTCCTATCGATATTAATTCTATTTTCATAAGACTATCTTAAACTAATTTAAGGTTAACATATATACGAACCTACCCACACCTACCTATACCTACTCATACCTACCTATTCATATTATATCTTTTCCGTAATATGTCAAGGCTTCACCCCGTTAGCTAACTCTGACCGGGGCTTTACCCTACCTAACAATTCCTCCCTCTCCCCGGAGATCGGAACTCCGGGCTTTTTATTTTTACACAAAAAACAGGACGAAGGAGAAATTTCTCCACGCCCTGTCCCATCTTGCTATTTGAAAAAACTACCAAATTGCTGAGAAATTGGCCAACCTATCAAAGGAGCAATTTCCATCTCACCAAATTTTTCTTTTTCCCCTTCCATTATCAGGTCCGAAGCAATTTGATCACAAAATAATCTAATTTCATTAGGAAGTCCTTCTATTTTTCTTGAATCCCCACAAGGACTTTCTGTTTTCGCCACCCGACAATCTATCGGACGCACTGGATATATCAGACATTGCCCTTGTTTGCTTAAATAGATACAAGGCACTCCCAGCAACTTACTTCTTAAGAAATTATCTAGCATCTCCCACCTGCTTGATCCTTCAATCACCTTTTTATTTTCCCCATAGAACTTCCAAGCTTTCTTTTTAATGCCACGACTTATTCTTCGTCTCCGTTCCCTTGGAAGATTTTTAAAAAAGTTGACGATCAAACCCATCTCTGCTGCACTGCAACATACCAATTGATGACAACAATAATCACACCCTTTTCTGCAAGCCAAAACATGGTCTTTGCGATATTCGACAGTCAACTCATCATGAAGACGAAAAATACCTTGAACCAATTTTTCTCCACCCTTTTCTGCAAGCATTCCTTCAAAAATCTGTTTAGCCTTTTCATATCTTTCTACCTCCTCCATTCCTATTGGTATTGCCGTCTTGTTATTTATAATTCTGGGAAGCTTGCTTTTGATTCTTTCCAAAAGAATAGGATTGTAATCCATATCATCTTCTCCTCTATATAAAGTATTTTGGTTGATAAAGAGCTGAACCGAAATATTAGCAACAATAAGCCTCGTTGTAAACCCTTTTCATTTTTTTCACCCTATCTAACAACTCTTCCCCCTTCCTGGAAATCGGATCTCCGAGTTCCAAAATTGAAAATTTAATCATTGTAAATTGATTGTAAATTGTAAATTGGTTTATTGTAAACTTATTTTGTTGTATACTATAAATATGAAAAATAAAACTCACACCCTAATCCTTTCTGACTTTCACCTAGGCACCAAAGTCAGTTGCAGTAAACGTGCCATCACTCTTCTAAAAAGCTTTGAATTCAAAAAGCTAATTCTTCTAGGCGATATTTTTGAAGACCTTAACTTCAACCGCCTCCGAGAATCCGACTGGAAATTTCTCTCTCTCGTCAGCAAGCTTTCTAAAAAAAGTAAAGTAATCTGGATTGAAGGAAACCACGATAAAGGCTTGGCTAAAATTTTCGCTAGCTTCACTGGTTCCCGAGTTTATAAAATATATAAATGGAAATATCGACATAAAAAATATCTAGCCATCCACGGACATCAGTTCGATAACTTTTTGACAAAAAATACTTTTATTAGTTTTCTGGCCAATCAAGTCTATAATCTAATCCAATTACTAGATTTCAAAGACCGGCGAATCAGCCGTTTTATCAAAACAAGAAGCAAAGGCTGGTTACGTCTTTCCAAAAAAGTGGCCAACCGAGCCCTTCTTTTCGCTAGACTCCAAAATGTTGATTATATTTTTTGCGGACACACCCACAAAGCGATGAAAAAGAAAAAAGGCAAAATCTACTACTACAATTCTGGCTGTTGGACCGACACTCCTTCCACTTACATCACCCTAGACGCTAAAAAAATCGAAATCCACAAATATTTCTAAAGCAAAGCACCTGTTACTGAACAAGTTACTGAACAAACAAAAACCCGGAAGTTGAACTTCCGGGTTTTTTATACTGCGAACTTCAGTCCATCGTTTTATCTGCAAAGAAAGCCTGAAAGAGATGCAAAAAACTCTATTGAATGTTAAAACATTAGACATTGAATGAATGTTGAATATTGGCTATTGAATATTGAGGTTTATTCTCCCACCGCCATAAAAGAAACCTCCCTAGAGCGAGTGCGATCCAACTCTATCGCAAAAATCCTTTGATAAGTCCCCAAATCTAAAGCCCCTTTAACAATATTTAAGACGCAAGAAGAACTTAACAATATCTGTTTACAATGCGAATGCCCATTGGCACATTCGCCATCACACATATTCACCGTTCTTATTTCAAAATTATCATGCTGATAATCCCGTCCTTTTGAAATCAGCCTTTCCAACATTTTTTTCATATCAGAAATTAAAAGAGGTTCTTTCTCGTTTATAATAATGGCCATAGTGGTATGTTTGCTTTGAATATTAAACAAACCATTTTTGATCTTTGATTTTTTAACTATTTTTTTGGCAACATCCGTTAAATCAATAAAATCGAAAAGTTCCTTAGTTTTCAATTTTAACTGCTCATGAAATACCCCCATTTCTTTTATTTTTAAAAGTTATATACTCTCCCCTAATAATTCGAAAGATCCACAAAATTCATTCCCTTCGGTAATTCCCAAATTTTTCCATCATCCACCCAACCTTCACAATTCCAACCATACTCTTTACTAAAATCAACTACTCCCATTTCTTCCGCCCTATTAGCTCTCATTTTTGTTCCTTGCCCTGTGATTGAACTCCATTGATGAACCCAATCTCCATCGCTCATTATACTAATAGTATTTTCTCGAGTATTTTCTTTAATTTTAATTTCTTGCTTGAATTTTCCATCCGCCACGTAAATGACCCCTTCCGCAATTCCACCTGTTAATTCTTCATCGGCATTTTCAGTATCAGCACTTTCAATTGCCTCCACCATATCCACCCGCCAACTACATTTAAAAGTTTCTTTCTTGCCTAACAATTCTCGAATTGATTTTCCAGCTCCTTCTAAATAACCAACCTTTTCAGCCGTTCCCTTTTCTTCCAACCCCGCATCTTCATTGCTCATTGCCTGCCTCGGCGTAGCTTCAACGGAGACGGGTTCTTCTCCTCCTTTTTTAACACATCCCGAAAACAATCCAACCATCATTAAAACTCCCACCAACATCGCCAATTTAATCTTCATTTCTTTATTATTAAAAATTATACGCTTCAAAATTTTATACTAGATACTAGACTACCAACTTCCTCCTCCCCCTCCTCCGCCTCCTCCTCCCGAAAATCCTCCTCCTGAAGAGGAAGAACTTGGAGAAACCGAGGCCGCTTGAGTGGCCGACGCAAAACCTTCATTAACTGAACTCGCGAAAACAATTGAGTTAAAAGATCTCGTCGAACTTGAATGATACCAACTTGGTTGTTTCTTGGCTATCCCCTCGAAAGCCTTAGCCCACTTATTAATGTTACCAAAAACCATTGCATAGGGCAAAGTTTTTTCAAAGATATTTTCCTTGGCATTAAACTCAGATCGATGTTTCTCGGCTATATCAATGTAGTGTTTATAGCCTTTAATTTGCCAGTAAACCTCAGCCCCCTTAGATGTTTTCTTAGACATTAATACCCCGAAAACAATTAGGATCAAAATTGACGAACCTGTCCCCAGAATTAAATCGAGTCTTTCTAGTATTACCCCCAAAAAGAACATTCCCACCCCACCTAAGACCGCTACTGCTACATAAATTCCCTTCTTATTATACAAAGAAGTTTCAAAGTAGTCCTCAGAACGAAGACGCTCTTTCACCTTCTCTTTGGCTATGTCTATATTTTTGTAAAAACTATTTTTCTTATCAGACAATTTAATTTTCCCCATTTTGTCAGAACTAAACAGCCCCTTTAGCAACTCTTTCTCGTGCTCCGCCAAATCCTTGGCACCTTTCCAATCCTTCTTGTTTTCTAACTCATAGTTATTTTTTTTAAACCATTTTGAAACCCCTTCATTTTCAACTTCATAAATATCCAAATAGCCCTTTACTGCTAAATTAATAATATCGGCCGTAACAAATTGAACAGAATATCTTTCTTTCATCAAATATCCCATTTCTCCCGGTGTCAAGTTATTAGGAGCTTCGTAATGAGCAATAATGGTTTTCTCTAAATCAATTTCTTTCCCTTTGACTAACCACAAAAAAAACATTCCAATAAACACCATAATCGGAATACCAAAACCCCAATTATCGGCTAGAGATAATAGAAAATATTCCCATCGAGTTGGCTCGTACACCGCTCCTTTAGGAAGGTAAACAGCCACCGTTAAACCTTCGTATTTATTTAAAACTTTAGTAGCCTCAAATCTAACTTCTTTGGATGATTTCTCTTCCACTAAACAGTCTTGGTTTTTAGAACCAAACCCTCCTGTAAAACAAACTCCACTTCCTGAAATAAAATCCGCTCCGTCTTCAAACTTAACTGTGCTGGAAACATTGTAGATTTCGGTTGGCCAACCAGTTCCAATCGGATTCCAAAATATTTCATCATGATCATTGAAATAGCGCATTCCTTTTTCAATCTCGTATCGAATTACATAGCGTTGGTCACCAATTATTTCTAAATTCGGGTCACCTATTTTTAAAACCTTATCTCCCCCAGAATCACTAATCTGATACTCAATTTTTTCACCCTCACCATTCTCAACTCCCGAAACCGCCAATTTCATATTATATTCAAATCCTCGATCGTCCTTATACTTAACTGGAATATTTCGAAAAACCCCGTGACGTTTCTCGAAAAAATGCACATCTATAACTTCCTTGACTTCCAGGATCGCATTCTTCTTCACTAAAATATCTACTTCAAAATGCGTAATCACAAAAGCCCCTCGATTTTCAATCGCCTGAGATTTTGGAATAAACCCAATTAACCCAATCACCACAAAAATTCCTACTATAATTTTCCTAAACATCTTCTGTTTTGTTTTAAATAATCCCTAACTATATACTAGCTTATTTATCAATTTAAATAAATAAAAACCCGACTTTCGTCGGGCAACAACACTCTGTATATAAAATTGTAATTAAAAATTCGAGGGGTGGTGAAAATGTTATTCACCGCCCCGGAATCAAATTTACAGAATAATCTCAGCCGTTTCTTTAGGCTTCCCCCTTCTGTTTAATTCTCTTTTTTCCTCCTCTAATATATAAAAGGAGGTCGAATCTATCCCGGGTTCTTGCATGTCAAAGTTAATCTTTTGAATTTTCTGAGAAACTGCATCTACTTGCCCTTGCCTTT
>DAOWHU010000026.1 GCA_030641245.1 bacterium | reverse complement strand
GTCCGGATTTAGGCAAAATTGGATGGATTTTAATGTTATTCCATTGTCTTAGTTTCACCATCTTCGTCCACCAGTTCCCAAGTATGGCGAAAAACGTTCTGACGAGTTCTTGCGAGTTCGGGAATAGGGATTCGGCGTCAAGTTACCGATTCTTACTTCGCCTTCGGCTCGTAATCATCAGACACTTCCTGCCCGAGCTCGCCAGGTTCTCTTTAATTCCTCGCTCGCTCGGAATGTACTGACTCCACTTTTCGAATCCCTATTCCCGAACAGCAAAAAAGCCCCTGAGGGTTTTAGCTGTTCGGAGGGTGGGACGCACTTCGAATTGAAATGGTAGAAAATTGGGATGGAATGGAGGAAGTTTTGAGGAGAGTTAAGAAATTAATAAAAGCCTAGGATTATCTTTGACTTGATTGACTAATAAGCTTATAATATTCGCAAAGCTCATTTAAAAGCTAGCGAGGAAACTTTGGGCCTCTTTTTAGGTTTTAGTTGTTAGTCGCCTTTATCTTCCTCCGTCAGTATCTATTTAAAAGATTTTGACGGGGAGAAGCATAAAGGTCGACTTCTTCTATAATAAACTGTAGTAAACCAAAGAAAAATGACAAAATTTGAAATTTTTCGGGATCGTGCTGGAGAATATAGGTGGCGTTTGATTGCCAGAAATGGCCAAATCGTTGCCGCGAGTGAGGGTTATACCACTAAGTATAGCGCTCTCCGCTCCGCGGAAACCATAAAAGCCTTGGCTGTTTATGCAATTATTGTTGAAAAACTTTAATAGTATAACTTAGTTAAAGCTGAACCTTGCTAGCTTTTAAGTGAGTTTTTTTATTTTTAAATTATCTCCTCAATTCTTTTTCGGCGTTCATCAAGCGTTTCTCCTTCATACATCCAGTAAACAGTTCCTTGAATGCCATAACTATAGCCAAGTAGTTTTTGCGCTAAACTTGAAAGACTCCCAATTTCCCCGTTAAGTTCAATGGAACGATTGTTAATGACTGTTGCTCTAATATTTTCATCACGAGAAAAAACAAGTTCTGCTCCAATTGGAATATCAACCATTTTAAAATTGAAAATAGCACGTTTCGTACGAGCTTGATTAAGCGCTTGTTGATCTTCTTGCGATTCAACAAAATCTTTCTTTGGTGTAACGTTTTCTATTTCTGCAAGTTTAAGAGCCGAAACAACTCGCTCTGGACTTACTTCGAAAAATTCACGACTTGAACGCACACGATGATCTAGAAAAGCGTCGTGAAGTTGTTTCTCGACAAATCCAGAATCTTTTACTGTGCATGCATAGAAACATTCAAAAGGTAACGGTACGCTCGTTGTGTCCAGTGAACGAATACGTTGTTCCAAATCCGTTGTTAAACCGATTTTTACATAACCGGGCATAGCCTCATTTATAAGAATGTAAATAATTTCATTCATAATTCTTTAAGTTTAATTGTAGAATAATTTATTTTAATTTTCGTTTTAACATATTATATATTTTCCTCACCATAGGAATGTTTCCCTCTAGCTGTTTACGAGTAATTGAAATCAATCTATCACCATGTGAAATTGAATCTCGCGTTGAGGCAATACCATCAAGTAACTTAAGCATCGCAAGTTCCTTTTTGGTAAAAAAAATTCCGAGTGAATTAAATAGATATTCGACAGCCTCTGATTTATATATAGCTTTTTTGTTATTAATAAAATTTAAAATTTTTATATCAACCTTTTTTATTTTAAAAAGATTAAAGATTATTTTTTTAGTTAATTTGCCTTTTTCTTTCTTTTCTCCTAAGAAATTTTGTAGCAAAAAAGCAATATGCATGTCTTTCACCCTTTTTGTTTTTTTTATAGAATCAACATAGCTTTCGACTAGATCTTTTGTACTTCCTTCAAATTCTGCACACAACATCACCCACATGGCTTTCAGGAGATATATTTCTTTCTCGTTTTCTGGTTCACCATTGGTTCCTGTAAATTCCTTTAATATTTTTTGAATATTTTTAAGTCGATGTGTCAGCATTCGTCTTTAGTTAAAATTGCCTTAACGGCTTTTACTCTCATGGCTATCTTTTTTCCACCAGCCTGTTCGTTAAGTGATTTTTTAAATTCAACATTTTCCATCAGGATTTTTAAT
>DAOWHU010000023.1 GCA_030641245.1 bacterium | reverse complement strand
GGGAATTTCTTATGAAAATCCCCCCGGAAGATTTTTATGATAGCTTCGAAGGATCACCTTATTCCCTCGAGGTTTCTTACATCGGAAAATTCAAGAATTTGCCGGAAAATGAATTTTTCACTTGGGGCGATGTTCTCTCTGATGAGAGCCTTATTGTTTTTGGAAAAATTTTGTCGACACCAATTCTCATCGAAGTTGCTCCGCTTAAAACCGAAAAAGGTGATTTCACACCCCAAAAATTTTTTATCTAACCGAGGAGAGTGAATGATGAGAAAAAAATACCTAGACTATTTCGTCAAAAAAAGCCACCTTGAACAATTCTCCACTTCCATTAAAGTTTTGCAACCTTGTTTTTATCCAACCAAAGATGCCTTGGTGGTTTTTTGGAGAGATCAAGACGGTACTCAACGAGAATTCCCCATTTGGAATTTTTCTGAGGTTGACCTCTCGATTTGCCAAAACTTGAGTCCGCACCTTTCCAATATCTGGTTTTTGGGACCCTGGGAAGAGTTTTCAAAAATGTATAATCCTGCCGATTTTCCTCTGTCTAAAATCAAAACTGAAGACAATCCTCAATTTGTTTTGGCCGGAAGATTAGCCGATCTCTTCATTTTTGAAATTACCCAAATTGTAGCAAAGAATGGTGGCAAAGTCCTTTATCCCGAAACATTTGAATTTGGAGCTTTCACGGAAGCATCAAAAAAGGAGATCTCTGATGCATAAAAAAGATTGGCGTTTTTTGCTTGATAATGGAGAAGGAGAATTTACTCGCGAAAAAGGCTACCCGGATTTTATTAAATTCTTAAAGCCCTGCTTGTTTCGAACTAAAATTCTCGGAAAAAATGTAGTGGCTCTAGGCTGGAAAGATCAATTTGGGGCTCAAAGAGAATTCCCATTGACTGTGAGACTCAGCCAAATCTACAATAGTTTAGCGGCCGATCCTCATAACGCCCGAATTGATTTTATCGGTTCTTGGGAAGAATTCCTTAAGATATATGCTAAATGCGAAATTCCGTTTAGAGTCCTTTCTAAAAATCCTGAGATTGTCGTCACTGGCAAATTATCGACTTTTTTTCTATTTGAAGTAATCAACATTGCTGATGAAAAAAACAGGAGTTGTCACCCAGAAACTTTCAACCCGAACCCCGCTTAAAAAGCGAAAATCACCTGCCGAACAACCGTTCTGTGCAGGTGATTTTTGTTTTAGACCTTACTATGGACCCTTCTATGGTAGGGTTTATTTTATTTCTCTATTTTTTCTAATCTAATGCTCTCTTCGTTCCACTCCAGAACCGCCCAGCTACCAATATCTGAATCGCTGAACTTTCCGATTAAATAATACTGCACCCCGTTTATATTAGCTTCATTCCATTCGTGAGTTTCGCCATTAATTGAAACAATTTGTTTACCACTGTTTTCTAAAATTTGGCTAACCTGCTCTCGATTGACAATCTCATAATTTTTACGCTTACCTTCATAAGCAATCAAAGGATGATCAGAAAAAATTATAATTTTTTTCTTATCAGTCTTTTCCAAATCACTTTTCAACCAACTTAATTGCGGTTCTAGGATGGAACCTTTATCTCGTTTTTCAATTTCCACCAACTGAGCTCCTTGGTTTCGGATGGCTTTAAATTGATTTTCGTAATAATCCCGTTCACTAACAACTTTTTCTTTAGTAGTTTGGTTTTCTGCTAAATGAAGTGCTAGCTTCTCCAAATTTTTCAATAAATCCCTCCTCATCTGATAGGCCTCCTTAACTTTCTCGCACTGAGAACCAGCCCGGCAAAGCAAATCTAAATCCCCATCTCCGGAAACCGTATCGAGAACTATAATGTGAAAATTCTTGACATCAAAGGAATAATAAGTTTTGGGAGTATTAGTAATTTCTTTCCAATATTCAAACGATCTATGGTCATCAACATCGTGATCACTCAAAACGTGATAGAGCGGAGCTTTAGTTTTCAAACTACCAATTACCCAAGCCAATTCTTCCGGAGCGTCATTGTCGCAACCCTCTAGCCGGTAGCGAATGTTATCTCCTAAATCAATATTTAAATCAGTATTTCGAGTATCAACGTCATCAACAAACGCTTGAATTCTCTCAGTCGTAATTTTGCCCGGACTTCTAAAATCACATTTGTGGATATCAGTAATCACCCCAATTCGAATTGAATCCGAAAAACTTTCCTCGAGTTGATTGGCGCTTTCAGCAATATTTTTATCAGTTTTCATTACTTGCGACGTTGAGGAGCAACCGGAAAGAAAAATTACAGCCGTTAATAAAATTAAATACTTCATAAAAATAAATATAAATTATTCTAATTAACCTAATTGTTCTAATTATTCTAATGAAAAACTAATTTCCAATTTCCAATTTCTTATTTTTTGACTTTCTTGAAAATAGAATTGAAAATCAAATTTAGTTCTTTTGCTTCTAGCCACAATACAGCGATTTCTTTCTTTTTTTCTGGAAGTATTTTAGCCAACATTCTAAAAAAATGTTTGCATTCTCTGGATTCTTTTTTACAAATACCAATTTTATGCTTAAAATCTCTTGGGCTTTCGGCGTCATCGGCTTCACAAAAATTCGCACCAACGCTTGTAGTGCATTTTATCAACTGATTAATAATCGGCCTAGTAATTATATTTTGTGGAACTGTTTTTATTAATTCTATCGAATTTTCTCCAAATTTTGCAGTTCTTTCCTCTAGATCGTATTTTTTGTTTTTCATTTTTTGAAATTGGAAATTTTTTAGAGTAATTAGAATAATTAGGTTAATTAGAGCAATTCAGCCTTCATTCGCTCTCGATTTCTTCGATTTTAACGGTGATCACACCTGCGCCAATACTAGCTAATTTTGCAAACGCCACCTTATCCAAATCAATCACCTTCCCCGTCCCCGGATCCGGCCCATAATCATTAACCTGAACAATAATTTGCTTACCGTTATCCTTGCTT
>DAOWHU010000043.1 GCA_030641245.1 bacterium | reverse complement strand
CTTCTCCTCATCAGTCAAAACCGCTTCTAAATCCTGTTCCTTAAACTCCAACAAAGGAGTTTTGCTAATTATATTTTTGGCCTCTTCAGCATTGCTAATCCCAGGAAGCTCTACAATTAAACGATGTAGATCTCCAATTTGAGAAGTTTGAACTATCGGTTCAGACACTCCGTAAGCATCAATCCTTTTTTTAACAACATCTTGAATTCCTTCTAAGGATTCTTTTTTGTTTTCCACTTTGATATTGCTCATATCCGCCTCGTAAAGCAAATGAACTCCCCCTTGAAGGTCTAAACCTAGATTGATCTGAAATTTATCAGTAGTTTGATCTAACCAAAAAATTCCGGTTTTTTTCGGATTAGCAATTAAAACGGCCAAAGCCGCTAAAATACCCACTAAAATAAATTTTATCCTGCGCTTATTCTTTATATTCATACCACTATTCTAGCAAAAAATATTTAAAAAACAATAGCTATTAGCTTTGACTTTTTAGATTTCACATAGTATTATAAAGCTGTTGTTCAACTTTTTCGAAGAGCCTAAATAAACTTAATATTATATGAATCGAACTCAAAGAAAACTTTTTGCTTTACTTTTTGTTTTGCTTTTTGCCTTAATCGCCCCCACAGTTGTTTTGTTTGCGCAGGGCTATCGTTTTAGCTTAAAAAATAATATTTTTATTTATAGCGGTTCTATCACCGTTAAAAGTTGGCCCAGAGATATTGAGATTTATATCAATGATAAAAAGCAAAACAAAAATCTAAATATAATTAATGGAGCTTACACCATCAATGGAGTAAAACCAGGTAAATATAAACTAGCCTGTTCTAGGCCTGGTTATGACACCTGGGAAAAAGAAATTGAAGTCCATTCTGGTATTTCAACCGAATTCTGGAATGTTTTGTTATTTCCAGAAAAAGATCAACAAAATATAACCGCCCATACTACTTCCGAAAAAATCCAGCAGTTTTTCTTGTCTCCTAGTGATAATCATGAACTAGTTATTTTTTCCGAAAAGGACCCAAAGAAGCAAATTTATCTTTTAAATACTGAAAATAATAAAACTAAGTTGATCTTCGAGACCAAAGATTTTGATTTTTTTCCGAAAAAAGACGGCTTAAACATAGAATGGAGTGCAGATAACGAAAAAATTATCCTCCCCGTCGTTAACAAGGAAGGTCAAAAGAAATATTTAATAATAGATCTGAACCAACCTGATAATAATTTTATTATATTAAATGATTTTTTTGAAGAAGAAAATCTTCAACAAGTCCGATGGATGTTCAACGAAAAAAATGATATTGCCCTCTTGACTAAAAAAAATAATCTTTTTTCTTTCGACCATAAAAACAAGAAAGCTCAATTGATTGCAGAAAATGTTAGCGGATTTGATTTCGCTGAATATAGTATTTACTATAGCCAACTGCCTAATAACATTATCTGGAGAGTAAAGCAAAGTAATTTCGAAAATAAAAAACAAGTTACCAATGAGCCATTTTTAACATCGAACGATCAAAAATTCATTAAAATAACCGCCTACGATGAATATCGAATTTTTATGAATGCTGATAATGAAAGTTTTTTGCATAATGAAAATAACAAAAAAAATATAATTTCTACGCTTAGACCTAGCAAAAAGATTTCAGAAATTCAATTTTCTGATGATGGCAAAAAACTATTATGCTGGAATAAACACGAAGCTTGGTATTATATGTTAAGAGACTGGGAGATTCAGCCCAAAAGATATTTTGGAGATAATATTGTTATCACTCGATCTTCGGAATTAATTCAAAATATTCAATGGATGGACAACTATGAAAATATAATTTTATCAACTAACCAAGACGTTAAATCATTTGAGGTAGATCCTCGTAATCATACTAATATATCTAATCTAGCCACTAGCAAGAAACCTCTGCAAGAAAAAGATTTGATCTACAATAAAAATAATCAAACCTTGTACTTTCTAGACGAAGGCCAAATTTATAGTTTGATTTTAATCGACGACACTGGTTTTCTAAATTTCTAGACCCCAGAAAAACCATCTTCAGATACAACAAAACCCCATCAAAATGGGGTTTTTATTATTGAAGTTTAAGCTATTCAATAATCGCTAAAACCTTCTTGCTTTCTATAATAATAAATTTACTGCCATCAATTTCCACTTCAGAACCTTCATACTTTTCAAAAATAACTTGGGCTCCTGATTTTAATTTTGAATCAATTTTTTTACTGTCTCCTACTGAGATAACTTTCCCTTGCTGTGATTTCTCAGATTCACTTTTGTCGGGAAGAATAATTCCGCTCTCTGTCATTTTATCAGCCTCGGCTGGTTTAATTAAAATATTTTTTCCCAAAGGCAATATTTTCTTCATTACTTTTTGATTTAATTTTCAGGTGTTTTTTCTTCTTTTTTAACTAGTTTCGCCGACTCTTCGGTGGGCAAGCTTTCGATTTTCTCCTCCTTTTTTACCTCTTTCGAGACTTCTTCCTTTTTCTTTTCTGCCTTAGGACCTTCTTTCACTTCTGCCTTACCATCTTCCTTCGTTTCTTCTTTTTTTACCTCTTTCTTCTCGGCTTCTTCAGTCGTTTTTTTCTCAACTGCTTCTCCTGATTTCTCCTTGGCTTTAGTCTCGGTTTCAGTTTCAATCTCAGCCTCTTCTTTGACTTTTTTTCTAGTACTAACTTTGACCTTCTGACCTTCAATCAACTTTTTGGAAAGTAGCAAATTATGAACAGAATCGGAACATTGAGCTCCAACACTTATCCAATATTTAATTCGGTCTTCTTTCAAAACAGCCTCTTTTGAATGAGGATCATAGCTTCCTAAAACTTCAACAAACTTCCCTTTAACTGGAAAAGATTTTTCAGCTACAACTAGTTTGTATTGAGCATGATTTCTCTTTCCTACTCGTCTATATCGAATTATCAGCATAAATGTATTTATTAATCTTTTATGAAAATTCCCTATCATTCTACGACAAAAATCCCCTCGAGTCAAGATCTAAACAATTTTTATAATCTTATCAACGACCCCGTATCGCTTAGCCTCCAAAGCACTCATGAAGTAATCTCTCTCCATATCCTTCTTAACCTTAGCCAAAGATTGCTTGGTATGTTTAGCTAAAATTTTATTAAGTCGAGTTTTAATTCTCAAAATATGTTTAGTGTGAATATCAATATCAGTGGCCTGACCTCCCACTTGTCCCATAACTTGATGGATCATAATTTCGCTATTTGGCAAAGAAAATCTCTTCCCCCTCTCCCCTGAAGCCAACAAAATAGCAGCAGCCGAAGCAGCCGTCCCAACACAAATCGTAGAAACCTTGGGATTTATATATTGCATAGTATCATAAATAGCTAAAGACGCTGAAACACTTCCTCCTCCAGAGTTAATATAAAGTTTGATTTCTTCTTTGGAATTCTGTGATTCCAAAAATAACAATTGAGCAATGATTGAATTAGCAACCTGATCATCGATATTAGTTCCTAGGAAGATAATTCTTTCTTTCAAGAGCCGAGAATAAATATCGTAGGCTCGTTCTCCAAATTTAGTTTTTTCGATAACGGTTGGGATTAACATTGTTCAGGTTAATTTTTAATTTTTAAATAAATCTCAATTTTAAAATCTCGAACCCTAGGATTTAATATTTTTAGGAAAATTCGAGGCGAAATTGAGTACCGAATGAAATGTACTTAATAGTACATTGAATGAGTGACGGAAATTTCAACAAAGAATTTTTCAAAAATATTATAATCCCGCCAAATGAGCTAAGGTCATTTCATTGGTCATTTCGTTCTTAATATTATTATATATCCGATTCACGTCAATATCCTCATTTTTCTTACCTTTGTCCATCATTTGATAATGTTGCATAACCTGATTAACTCGATCCTGAATATCTTTTGATTTTGGCGTAATCTTATTCTCCAACGCTACATACCGTAAAATCAAAGAGGCCTTAACTCTTTTAGGCGCATCTTTTTCTGTCCATTGATCCTCAAGCTTGCTTTCGGAAATACCAATTTGCTGTAAGTAGGTATTTTTGTCTAAACCCATTTGAGTTAATTGCCCATCTAATTCCATTTTCATTTTTTCAATTTCGGCCACAATCAAAACGACTGGAATTTCAATTTTAGATTTATCAATTAGATTATTAAGAATTTCCATATGTAATTTTTGCTGAAACTGTTTTTCTTTCTCGGCTTTGATTCCATTTTTAATATTTTCTTTAATTTCGTCTAATTTCTTAAACTTACCAATACTAGAAGCAAACTTGTCGTCAATTTCTGGAATCTCTCTTTTTTGAACATTTTTCATAGTAACTTTAAAGGTTACTTTTTGCCCCGCTAGATGTTTCTGTTGATATTCTTTAGGAAACTTCAATTCGAACTCTTTAACTTCCCCGGCTCTCATTTTAATCAAATTATCTTCAAACCCTGGAATAAATCGGCTTTCCCCAATAATAATAGTATGATCTTTGGCAGATCCACCTTCTAAAACCGCGTTATCCTTAAAGGCCTCAAAATCGACTTGCACTTGGTCATCTTTTTGAGCTCCTCTGTCAACAGTGCTAATCTTGGCTCTTTGCTTGGCCAAAACTTCTAACTCCCTTTGAATTTCTGAGTCTTCAACCTTGATTTCACCCTTCTTTTGTTTCTTGTTAATTTTGGCGACCTCTTTCTCCCATTTCTTGCTCAATTCTACTTCCGGCAAAATAACCACCTTAATTTCAGCCTCTAGGTCATTTCCCATTGCTAATTTTTTGAATTGAACTTCTGGCTGACCAATCACTTCAATTTTGCTTTCCACCACGTAATCAACATAATTCTGCTTCATGGCTTCCTCGGCTCCTTCCTGCAACAAGCGACCTTCTCCAATAGTTTTTTTGATTAGACTAAAAGGAGTTTTTCCTTTTCGAAAACCATCCACCTTAGTTGTTTCAGCAATATGATTAGCAACTTGTTTGACAATTTTATCAAAAGCTTTGGCTGGTAAAATCATTTGCAATTTGATTTGAGATCCCGCGATCTTCTCCATTTCAAATTTAGCTTCAATTTTTTTAGGCATCTAAATTTAATTAATTCTTATTAAATATGTTACTTACTAAAATGTTTTTCAAACACTGGTACCACCTCTTTTTTTCTTGAAATCAAGCCTTTAGCAAATAAAACTTCATTATCCTCTTTGGTTTCAAAGAGTGTCAAAAATAATTCCTTCTCTTTTTCTCCTGAACACAGAGTATAGCTCTCTTCATTTAAAATATCAATTATTGAGAAATAAACCGCTTCTAAATTCTCCTCTTTTTTAAGCTGCTTAAGATTTTCAATAATTTCTTCTTTTCTTTCCAGTCCAAAATCTTTATTGGTGGTTTCCATTACTCCAATTCCAAGACTATGCCCGAAAAAATTAAATTGTTTGTAATCAAGTTTTACTAAATCTTTAGTGGAAATATTTTTAACGTCACTTTTAGCATTGAACATTTCTAAACTGAAAACTTCCAGATCATTAATTCCGGCCACTTTATTCAATTTCTCAACTAACTGTTTATCAGTTTCAGTGGTAGTGGGCGAACGAAAAAATAAGGTATCTGAAATAATCCCCGCAATTAAAACTTGAGCTATCTTTCGAGAGATCTCCAAATCTTTGGCTAGAAATTTTTTGGCAATAATTGAGCAAGAAGCGCCTAGTGGTTCAATGCAAATCTTGATTGGTTTATCGGTTCGTAAATTGGCTTTGTGATGATCAATAATCTCAACAACATCTAGGTCACTTAGATTTTCAATGCTTTGCCCTTTTTCATTATGATCAACCAAAATAATTTCGGAATTGTGCGGTAATTCATTAATCATTTCGGGAAAATCAACTTCGAATTTTTCCAGAACAAACTTAGTTTCATTATTGATTTCACCCAAAGCGTAAGCTTTAGCCTCGACGTTTTTTGCCACCAAAAAAGCTTCGTAAGCAATAGCACTACAAATTGTATCAGTATCTGGATTCTTATGACCTATAATACTTTTCATTATTTTTGTCGTTAAAACTATTTATTTTATTTAGCTTCTTTTTTCTTTTTTTTGGAAGGCTTTTTGTCAGAAGCTTTTTTCTTGATTGCTACTTTTTTCTTAGTAGCAATCTTCTTCTTGGCTGCCTTCCTCTTGGCTACCTTTTTCTTGACAATTGGTTTCTTCTTCTTTGCAGCCTTCTTTTTAGACTCTTCTGCCTCGATTCCTTCAGAGATTTTCTCTTCTTTTTTCTCTTCCATAGCTGCTACATCAATTTTCCAACCAGTTAATTTGGCGGCCAATCTAACATTCTGTCCTTTCTGACCAATCGCCAAAGAAAGCTGACCTTGTTCGACATAAACTATAGCTTTATTTTCTTCTTCTTTTAGTTCAACTTTTACTACTTTGGCCGGAGACAAAGAGCTGGCGATTAATTTATCAATCTTATCGCTCCATTCAATGATATCGATTCTTTCCCCACCCAATTCTTCAATTATGGCTTGAACTCGAGTTCCTTTCTGACCAACACAAGAACCAATAGGATCGATGTCATCGTCATTAGAGGCAACTGCAATTTTAGTTCTATTTCCTGCTTCTCGAGCAGCCGCTTTAATTTCAATTACTTTCGTAAAAATTTCGGGAACTTCTAACTCGAATAATTTTTTAACCAAACCAATGCTAGCTCGACTCAAGGTTATTCCAGAGCCTCGATTGTCTTCTTCCACTTTTTTAATGTAAACTCGCAATCTTTGCCCGATTCGATAATATTCACCAGGAATTTGCTCAGATGGATATAAAACTCCGATTGATTTTCCTAGATCAATATAAACATTTCTCCCTTCAACCCGATGAACGGAGCCATTGATTATTTCTCCTTCTTTACTTTTATATTCTTCAAACATCGCCGTTCTTTCAGCTTCTCGTAATCGCTGAATAATAACTTGTTTAGCCGTTTGAGAGGCCACTCTGCCATAATCACCCTCAGAGGGCAAATCTTTTTCCAAAAAATCTCCGAGTTTAATTTTTTTATTACTTTTCTGAGCATCTTTCAATAAGACATCTTTATCATTGTTGAATTTAGGTAAATAATCATTTTCGTCATCTAACAATTGCAAAGATCGAGATTCCATTTCTTCCTTGCTGAGTTTAGCTTCTCCTAAAAAATAATCCTTATCAACTTCAATTTTTTCTAAATCTTCCATATTTCGCACGCTTTCATCAATAACTTCTTTAAGTTGTTTAAACTTGGCCGACCCAGTTTTAGCTTCAATGTGAGAAACTATGATTTGACCCTTTTTCCCATAATCTTTTTTGTAGGCAGCTGCCAAAGCCGACTCAATAGTTTTTATTACACTATCTTTGTCCAATCCTTTTTCTTCACAAATCTGTGAAATAGCGCTGTGGAATTGACCTAGTGACGAAGCATCTTTAATTACTCGATTTTTATCGCTCATTTTTATGTTTTTAACTGTTTACTAAAAAATTCCCGTCATTCATGACCAGAATTAAACTATCTTAACTTGATCCTAATTATATTCTAATACTTCAGAGAAGTCAAACAATACTTTAATCTGTTGCTGATAATTAAGATATATATTTTTGCTACGTAACAAATAGAAAAACTTACTCACCTAAGCGAGCAAGTTTTTCAAATTACGAATTGATAAACGCGAATTACTTAGAGTTTGCGCGTTTGAGTGCAATTCGAGGAGAATTTGAGTACTGAGCAAGATGTACTTAATAGTACATCGAGTGAATGACGGAAAATTCGACAAAGAAGTGCGTCAAACGCACGAACTCTGTTATTTCAACTCAACAGTCGCTCCGGCCTCTTCTAACTTCTTCTTCAACTCTTCCGCTTCTTCTGTCTTGGCTTTTTCTTTAATCATAGCAGGAGCTCCGTCTACAATAGCTTTAGCATCCTTAAGCCCTTTGCCAGTAATTTCCTTAACAGCCTTGATAACTGCAATTTTTTTATCACCAGCAGAAACAAGTTCTACATCGAACTCGCTCTTTTCCTCAGCCGCCTCACCAGCTTCACCAGCAGGAGCAGCCGCTACGGTCATAGGAACAGCCGCAGAAACACCAAATTTATCTTCTAAGATTTTTACCAACTCAGCTAAATCCAATACACTCATTTTTTCGATTTCTTCTACGATTCCTTTGAATTTAGCAGAAACCTCAACTTTAGCTTCTTCTTTAGTAGTTTCCTCTACCTTCTTCTCTTCAGTCATTTTTTTAAAAAATTAATTAATTATAAATTAAACTTAAATATTCAATATCAAAAAATTAGGTGTTTGAGTAAATTTCGAGGAAAAACCGAGCACTCGTCCGAGCTGTATTTAATCATACAGTGAGGATGAGGCGGAGATTTTGACAAAGAAATTTGCCAAAGACGTAATTTTTAGACTTCTTTGGTCTCTTTGATGGAACTTAGGACTCCGACTAAGTTTCTTAAGTTTCCAGATAATATATTCACAAAACCCGAAATTGGGCTCTTAATAGAACCAACGGCTTTGGCTAATAGTTCTTCTCGGCTTGGTAATTTAGCCAAATCTAAAACTTTATCATTAGTAATAATCACTCCCTCTAGTGTACCTCCCAAAACTCGCTCGATTTCTTTTCTCTTTTTGGCAAATTGCACTAAAGCCTTAGGAATAGATATTTCATTTTCTCCTTTAACGGCTACTGCTACTTGCCCTTCAAATTCCCGAATATTAATTTCAATCCCAGCTTCTTTATAGGCCAAAGTCGCTAAACTTTTTTTCAAAATTTTCAATTCAGCCTTATTTTTTTTCAAGTCTGCTCTCAATTCACTTGTTTCTGCAACAGAAAGATTTTTATAATCAAAAAGGGCAGTTGTCTGGCTTTCCTTAATTAGTCCAGCTACCTCAGAGATAATCTCTTTTTTTTGCTCTTTTGACAACATTTTATTGTTTTAATTTTTTAGACCTCTTGCAAAACCCTATCCCATAAAAAATCAATCTTTTCTGCTAATTTTACTTTAAAATTTTTTACCTATACTACAGCATAACTAAAAAATTTATGCAGAAAAATTAACAGAAAATCTAAGATTTTTTATTAAGAATAAGGTTTTGTAAGAAATCTATTTAATAAAAAAATCCGCTTTCCGCGAACATTTGAAAAATTCAAATAATATAAATTTGAAATCTTTCCTCTTTAGGACTTCTGGATAACCTGCCTAATGTCTACGGAATATTTAACTTTAACAAAACTATTTTAGATAATTTATAGGCTATTGTCAAGAGAAATTTTAGAAATTAACTAAAAATAGGCTATTTGTTTTATTGACAGAAGCTTTTTTTGATGCTAATATATATTCTCAAATATTAAATAGAAAAACTAATAAAAAAGATTTCTAGGGGTATTTGATTGTATATATTTTCTTTGATTCTTTAAGGGACTGTTTCCAAGCTCGCTTTTCGAACTAAATTTATAAATTTTAAGCGAAACGCAGTTAAGAAAAGTTAGTAAATATGGTGTATTTGCGAACTTTGCGAAACAAGTTGCAGCTAAAATTTATAAATTTAGACGAAAATTGGAGTTTGGAAACAGTCCCTTTATAGACTTGTAAAAATTTTAATAATACTTTGACATAAAATCAGCGAATCAAAAAGAAAATAAAAAAACAAGTAAATAATGACAATGACTTTGAAT
>DAOWHU010000024.1 GCA_030641245.1 bacterium | reverse complement strand
GGAGTTCGAGTAAAAACCTTCAATGTTATTTATGAATTGATTGAAGACGTCAAAAAAGAAATCTCTGATCTACTAGAACTAGAAATTAAAAAAGTAGAATTAGGGCGTCTAAAAGTTTTGGCTAATTTCAAAAATTCCAAGAATTTATCAGTGGTGGGTGGAAAGGTTATGGATGGCAAAATGATCAAAGGTGAAAAAATAGAAGTTTTTCGAGATAAAGAATTTTTAGGAATGGGAAGATTAACTCAACTTCAACACAATAAAGAAGATGTTACCGAGGTTAAATCTGGACTAGAATGCGGAATCGCTTTCAAAGGAAAAATAAAAATCTTCCCAAACGACCAATTAGTCTGCTTTAAGGAGGAAAAGATAAAAAGAAAAATTAAATAACTTTTTTACAAGTAAAAGTAAAAAGTAAATTACAAAACTTCCGCCTCAGCAAGCCTTCGGCGAGACGGACAAATTGTTCCAAATTGTTCAAACCAAACTTAAATGACAAATGACTAAAATCCGCCTTATAGGCGGATATTTGATTTTTAGATTTTGGATTTCGATTGAAATAATTTGAATTTTAAAATAATTTTAAAGCAAATTGAAAAAATCAACTGCATTCTCATCTATAATCTTTTCTGCTACGTCAAAACTCATCCTCTTAACTTCCGCTATTTTTTCAATAACAAATTTAACATAAACCGGTTCGTTTCTTTTCCCTCGATTAGGAACTGGGGCTAAAAAAGGGCAATCAGTTTCCGCCATTATCCGATCTAAAGGAATTTTATTAACAACTTTTAGTAACTCGTCGCCCTCCTTAACAAAAGTTATGTTACCCGTAAAAGAAAATTTTAAATTAGAAAATTTTAGAAACCGCTCTGCTTCTTTCAGATTTCCGCTGAAACAATGGACTACTAAACTCATTCCTTCAAACTCAGCTTGAGAAATTATTTTCAACAAATCTCCGTAAGCCTCTCGACAATGAATTACCACTGGCAAATCAAACTCCTTGGCTATTTCAAGTTGTTTAATAAATAATTTCTTCTGCAATTTTTTATTGTCTTCTTGATTGATGTAAAAATAGTCCAAACCGATTTCGCCAATCGCTCGAACTTTAGGATGCTGACATTTTTCTTTCAAATATTTTTCTACTTCTCCCAGCTCCACTTTCTCACATTCGCTAGGATGAAAACCGATAATAGCAAAAATTTTAGAATAACTTTCGACAATTTCTAAAGTCTTTGCAATTCTTTTCTTATCAACTCCAACATTCAAAATGGCTTGTCCTCCATTATCAAAAAAGCGTACTACAACGTCTTTTCGGTCTTCTTCGAACTGTTTGAAATCTAGATGAGCGTGCGTATCAATCATAATATAAAGATTAAAAATACCTTAGACTATCCCAACAATCGAACAGCCAAACCAGCCAATTAAGTAATTTAGTAATTTAGTAATTTTCTTGGATATTTTCTACTATACGACGTAGAGTAGTAGAAAATTTATTTACTTTTTTATTTCATCTAACAGATTGAAGACAAGAAAATGTGCTGGGTACTTCTTTTTCAATCTCCCCCATTCTGTCGTAGGCACAACTCGCCTTCTCTGTCTTTGGTTTTTTGCTTTCTTAAGCTCTCTCATATAACCGCCGAAACCGCTACACAACCATTTATTAACATTATTAATAGTGCCCGCGCTAACTTTTAATTTTTCCTGAATATCCTCATATCCAAAACCCTCCAATAACATTTTTGCTATTTCAATTCTATAAGCAACCATGATCGACTCGCCTGGAGTTAGTAAATCCTTTAGAAAATTTTTTGCATCCCGCTCATCCTTTATTTCAGAAATAATTTTATAGAAATTTCCTAGTAATTCTCTCCTAAAAGAAGGCTTTATTTCATAAAATTTCTTTTTTGACATTTCTTTATTTTCTACCATACGACGTAGAATGATAGAAATCAATATTTAATATTTTAATGCGTAATCTTAAAAGCAGGGGAAAAGCGTGCACTAATTAATTGAAATTATTTTGAATATAATTTGAGTAAAATTTCAAAGAAATTTTCCATACTACATACTATAACTATATTCTAGGAAACAAACTCTGGATTTCCCTATTACCCAACATTTTTTGCATTTTAGGGGCAGTTTCTGGCATGAAAATTTTAATCATTTCTTTTATCTCAGTCAACTTCACCAAAAAACCAAGCATTTCTTTTTGAAATTTTTCTGGCTCAGTCTCAACTAATTCCCAAGGCTTGATTTCTTCTATCCCTTTATCAATCTCAGCCACTCTTTTCTGAACAGCTTGTAAAACTTTTTCTACTTGACCCTTCTCGAAAAATTCTTCGAAATCACCCCATTTCACACTAGCGTTCTTTTTGAGATACTCATTGATTTTTTCATCGCTCCAGTCAATTTTTTGACTTAATTTAACCACTCGAGAAAAAACATTCCCCAGACCGTTAGCTAAATCATTATTATAACGCTCTGTCATTTTTTCCCAAGTCAAATCTACGTCTTCTCCAAAATTAGACATTCCTATTAGCAAATACCTGGTACCGTCTGACCCAAACTTCTCCACCATTTCTGCTGGAGAAATAACATTGCCCAAACTTTTACTCATTTTTCGCCCATCAGAAATTATAAATCCATTAATATAGATTCTTTCAGAATTCGGCAATTCTGCTGACATTAACATCGCCTGCCACATTGCCGACTGTTGTCGAAGGTTATCTTTCCCGGCTATTTGAGTTCCTGGCCAAAAATTTTTATAATCACATTTATTTTCTTTGCAAAGTGCTAATTCAGAACCTTCTTCAACTCCAAGTTTATTAACTCTTTCACAATGACAAGGCCAGCCTAAAACTGAAATGTAATTCTCTAAAGCGTCAAACCAAACATACATAACATGCTCGTCATCACCAGGCACCGAAACGCCCCAAGGCATCTTGGTCTTTAAACGCGAAATACTAAAATCTTTCAAATCTTGTCCAACAAATTTTTTGATTTCATTAAACCGTTTAGCCGGTTCTACAAACTTAGGATTTTTTTTATAAAAATCTAAAAGTTTTTGCTGATATTTAGAAAACTTAAAAAAATAATTCTCCTCCTCGGTTATTTGTAGCTCTTTATTGGGATGAAGCGGACAACGCCCTTTTTCATTTAATTCAGAATCAGTTTTTTCCAACTCACACCCTACACAATATTTAAGTTTATATTTGGCTTTGTAGATATCTCCATTTTTTTCACAAATTTCCCAAAACTGTTGGGCTGATTTAATGTGATCTTTATCGGTAGTCCGAATAAAACTATCAAAACTCAAATTTAGAACTTCTTTTAATTTCTTAAAATCTTTCACTTGTAAATCGCAAAATTCTTGAGTGCCCATTTCTTTTTCCTGAGCCTGATCATAAATCTTCTGTCCGTGTTCATCAACCCCGGTATTAAAAAAAACTTTATTTCCTAAAATTTCTCGGTTGAATCTGGCCAAAATATCCGCTCGAATAATTTCCGAAGCAAATCCAACGTGAGGGTTGGAATTAACATAAGGCAAGGTTGTAGTAATGTAATAATTTTGCATTTTTTTATTTAAAAAATTGTTCTTTGGGGGATTGTTCCCAACCTATCGTTTTATAAAATTCTTCACCAAACTAAAGCCTTCCATAATCCATTTATGCATCCTTTCTTTCCTGGTCAATTTATCCAAAAATTTTGCCTCCTGAGCCAATTCTCTGGCCACTATTTTTTCTGAATGATGAAATTTAGTAACAATAAAAACCGCCATTGAAGAAAATACTATTCCAATAAAATTAATAAAAAATATCCACAAAGCGCTTAAAAAATATTCTTGATGACCCATTCTCAGAGCAATTGCACTGGCTGAAATTGGAGGAAGCAAGGTCACCGCAATGGCTGTTCCAGTTACATATTGAGAAAGTTCTTTCCGAATAAATGATAACGAAGCTGCAAATCCGACCACCAAAGCTACTATAAAAAGTTCTAACTTGAAATTAGTCTTTAATAAAAATTCATAAGAAAAAAGTTGGGGCATATCAAAAAATATGGCCATTCCGAAAGCCGCTACAAACAAAAGCAAAAATGATTTCAAAACCACTAAAATTGAACGAAAAAATAATTTGGCATTTCTAACCACCATTCCAAGAGAAACCGATAAAATAGCCGATAACATTGGCACTACTAACATCGCTCCAATAATCAAAGCCACACTTTCCATTAATAATCCCGCTGTACAAACCAATGAAGAAACCGCTACCATAACAAAAAAACTCTTTCTAGGAGTAGAAGCTTCAATAATTTTTTCAACCACCTGACTTCTGGTTTCATCATCCACATCTCGGAAAAGATGATCGCCTTTAACTTTTTTGAAATTAAACATTTTTGAAAATAATAATTGACGAGACTATTTCCCGACCCTATGTACTGATAATACCCTTTTTTCGCTCAATGAACAACCCCTCTAACAACGAACCTGCTCTTGACCAATCTCTTGAAAACATCTATAATCCAATAGTATTTAAAGATTTTAATTTTGATTATATGG
>DAOWHU010000008.1 GCA_030641245.1 bacterium | reverse complement strand
GACAAACCTGTTCTTAATTTGGGAGTTTCAGGCAACACCTCGACTAACCTTTTAGAAAGAATGGAGCACGAGCTTAAAGTTCGAAAGGCTGGAGTGCTAATTGTAGGCGTTGGAGTTAATGACGCTGGAATCGAAAATGGAAAACAGCGAACTAGTCCAGAGGGGTTTAGAGAAAATTTAGAAAAGATTTTAGAAATATCTCAAAAATTTACTTTGGAGATATTTTTTATTGGAATTTCTGAAGTTAATGAAAAATTTTCCACTCCAGTTAATTGGACGGAGAATCTTTATTATTACAACAAAGAGCTTAAAAAGTACGATGCAATTATTGAAAAATTTTGCCAAGAGAAAAATATAATTTTTATTCCAATGCAAGGGCTGTTATCCAATGAAGAAATTCCAGATGGCCTTCACCCCAACGCTGATGGTCATGAAAAGATTTTTCAAAGAGTTAAAGCCTATTTAGAAGAGAATAAAATCATATAAATCTTCTAAAAACTAAAAAACAATGCTATAATATAGGCGAAAAGATATTCTCCGCCTCGGCAAGCCTCCGGCGAGACGGGCAAATATCTCATTACTCCGCATCAACACAGCAATAGTCAGCTTGGAACTTGAGATTTTTAATTTGGATTTTGCTTGCATCTTGCATCCTTGTGTCTTGTGTCCTTACTTTTTTAAAGTTCAAATTTATGTCAAAAGAAAAAAAGTTTAGTAAGGATTGGGCAAACGCTATGAAGGTGTTTGCCACCGTTTCCAGCTGGATTGTCGGACCAATTATTTTAGCCGTCTTAATCGGTAGTTGGCTGGATAATAAGTATCAAACTGAATATTTTTTTACCTTGACTTCAGTCGTAATTGCGTTTATAATGACTTGCATTGGAATAGTTAGGGAAGCGCGGAAGTTAAAATAAAAAATCAATTAATCTAATTTCTCTTCTTAGTAGAGGAGAGGTTGGTTTGTGGTTTAGATAGTTTTTGAATAAAGATATAATTAAGAAAAATGGCAGAAGCCAAGGAATCTCAAGAGATTCAAATTCAACTCCAATCGCAAAATGTTCATCAAGAGACTCAAGAAGAAGTCGCTCATGAACCCACCATCTTCGCAGAACCAATTTTTCAAATAGGCAATTTTCAAATAACCAATTCATTGTTTAGTAGTATTTTAGTAACACTGACCCTAGTCGTTACTTTTATTTTTGTTCGAACAAAAATTAGACAAATTCCAAAGGGATTGCAAAACTTTTTTGAAATGATTTTGGAATTTGGGTTAAATTTTACGGATAGCATTACTCAGGATCGAAAATTATCTGAAAAACTGTTGCCGGTTGTCCTGGCTTTATTTATGTTTATCCTTTTGAATAATTGGTTTGGACTATTGCCGATTATTGGAACAATTGGTTTTTATGAAATGCATGATGGCCATAATGTTTTTATCCCATTTTTTCGAGGAGGAACGGCTGATTTGAATTTGACTTTGGCGCTGGCTTTATTCGCGGTAATTTTCAGTCATCTTTTGGGAGTGTTTACTATTGGAGCTTGGAAGCATTTTAATAAGTTTATAAATTTTGAAGCGTTATTGGAAATACCCAAGAAATTCAAGAAAGATAAAAATGTCGCTTTTTTAAATCCCGTTAAATTTTTTGTAGGGCTGATGGAAGTCGTTGGTGAAATCGCCAAAATAATGTCTTTATCGCTGAGGTTGTTCGGAAATATTTTTGCAGGGGAAGTTTTGCTGGCGTCTATGGCTACAATTTTTGCTTTTATGTTGCCAATCCCATTTGTTTTTTTGGAAGTTTTAGTGGGAATGGTTCAGGCGGCGGTATTCTCAATTTTAACCTTGGTATTTCTGTCAATGTCAGTAACAGCCGAACACTAGTGGTATCTTAAATTATAAATCCAAAATTCCAAATAAGCACCAATGTTTGAAATTCAAATTTTCAAGACCTAAGTTTAGAATTTTGAAAATTGTAATTTGTAATTTATTTAGGATTTATTATTTTTGATTTGGTGCTTGTGAATAGTGAATTAATTCCTGAAAATCAAACCCTACTGATTTTTAGAACTTAATTTATTAATTAATAAAATATTATGGCAGAAGCAGAAATTGCAAAAACAGCTGTGGACCTAACTATGATGGCAAAAGGGTTGGCAATCGGATTAGGAGCAATTGGTTCTGGAATTGGAATCGGAATGATTGGTTCAAAAGCTATGGAAGCGATTGGACGAAATCCAGAAGTAGCAGGAAAAATTATGGCGCCAATGTTGTTAGCCATTGCTTTCGCTGAGGCTATCGCTATCTATGCGTTGGTTGTAGCGTTTATCATCAAATAGCAGTTATTCTTAGAGACTCTATCTTTTCTAATGTTTTTGGCTATTCAAAGGTAGGGTTCAAAAAGAATGATTGATAAAATTTTCAATTTTTAATTTAAAAAATTTGTAATGAATGCGAACTGCGTTCGCATAGAAAGTTTGAAAATTGAAAATTAAGTCATTGAAAATTATTTTTATTTTTAAAAATTCACTATGGACGGAATCATTGAAGCTTTCCATTTAGATATTAAACTATTAATAGCGCAATTAATAAATTTTACAATCGTGTTAACAGTTCTGTATAAGTTGGTTTATAAACCACTTTTAAAAACTATGAATGAACGAACTGGAAAAATTGAAAAAGGTCTAGCTGACGCACAGGCTTCTCAGGAACAGCTAGAGAAAACTGAAAAAATGCGAGATGAAAAAATTAAAGAAGCCAAAAAGGAAGCTAAACAACTTTTGGAGAGAATGCAAGACGTGGCAGAAAAAAATAAAGAAACTATTATTCAAAAAGCCAGAGATGAAGCCGAAGGAATTATGGCAGACACTCGAAAAACTATTGAGACTGAAAAGAAAAAAATGTTCAAGGAAGTTCGGCAGGAGATTGGAGAATTGACGGGAGTGGCTTTGGAAAAAGTTTTGGATCAAAAGCAGAGCAAAGAGAGCGATAAAAAAATGATCAATAAAATGGTTAAGGAGATTAGCAATAAGTAATTGACAGATGAAAGTGTCCAGTGACCAATACGCCAAATTACTTTACGAAGCCTCAAAAACTTCCAAAGAAAGTGAAAAAAAAGCCTTGCTAAAGGGCGTGGCTGATTTGATTAGACAGAATGGCGATGTTGCTAAATTGAATAGCATCGAGATGCACTATCGTATTATTGAAAAAAAGGATTTGGGACAGTTGGAAGGCCTAGTCTATAGTGCTAAGAGGCTGGATGAAAGTCAGATGGGAAAAATTCAAAGAGCGGTTGCAACCCAAAAAAATATCGCAAACAAGCTAATCGTTTTGAAAAATGAGGTTGATTTAGAAATGAAAGGCGGATTTATTGTAAAATTTGAAAATGAGATTTTGGATGGGAGTTTAGATAGCAAAATTGCCAGGGTTAGAGAAGCGTTAGTACTTTAAAATTATTTTAGGAAAGTTAATTGTTTTGCGAAAGGAGGGCGGTGTGAGTTTATCGGAAGTAACAATCAATTGGCTAGGCGGTGGTCTTCTTCTCTATTTAATTTTGCGTTTGGGTCTTAGCTGGAGAATCAAAGGCGTAAAAGGGAAAAGAACGAAGAGGAAAGGATCTATTTTTGAAGAAACTCTTGGAAAACCTTAAAATTATTCTATGAGGAGGTACAAGATGGTGAGATTAGGTCCCGTGGCGTTATTTTTGATTATCTATACCTTGATTATTTTAAAGTTTTCAGGTAAAGATGATTAGGAAACTAAAATTTTGGGAACGGTGTTAAAAACATTTTTCCCAACTTTTCTAAGGTAATTTTATAGATATATTATAGTTTTAATAATAGGAATATGAACAAAGATTACATTATCGAAAATTTAAAGAAGCAAATTTTAAATGCTGATACTAAACTTGAAATCAAGAAAATTGGTCGAGTCATTGAAGTTGGCGATGGGGTAGCAAAAGTAATTGGATTAGACGGTGCTATGATGTCTGAAATGATTAAATTTGAAAGCGCTGACAAAAAAGCTAACGATGTTTATGGTGTAGTTATGAATTTGGAAGAAGGCGATGTCGGAGTGGTGGTGATCGGTGATATCGAGAGAATTAAAGAAGGTGACACTGCTGTTTCCACTGGAAGGGTTCTATCTGTTCCCGCTCACGAAAAAATGATTGGTCGGGTTATCAACCCAATCGGAGAAGCTATCGATGGGAAAGATCCAATCGAAGTCAAAGAAACCTATCCAATTGAAAAAATTGCGCCTGGAGTTATTACTCGAGCCGGAGTTAACGAGCCGGTTCAAACCGGAATAAAAGCTTTGGATGCTATGATTCCAATCGGACGAGGACAACGAGAATTAATTATTGGAGATCGACAAACCGGTAAGACGGCTATTGCCGTTGATGCTATTATCAATCAGAAAGGACAAAATATGATTTGTATTTATGTGGCGATCGGTCAAAAGAAATCTAAAATTGCTCAAATCGTTTCTAAGCTAGAAGAACACAATGCTATGAAGCACACTATTGTCATAGTATCTGGTGCTTCTGATCCAGTGGCTTATTCTTATATGGCTCCTTATGCTGGGTGTACAATTGGTGAGTATTTTATGGATCAAGGCAAAGACGTCCTAATAGTTTTCGATGATTTATCAAAACACGCTGTTTCTTATCGGCAAATCTCACTTTTATTGAAACGACCACCAGGGCGAGAAGCTTATCCGGGGGATGTTTTTTACCTACATTCTCGGTTACTAGAACGATCTGCAAAATTAAATAAAGATTTTGGAAATGGTTCTATGACAGCCTTGCCAATTATTGAAACTCAGGCTGGTGATCTTTCTGCTTATATTCCAACTAACGTAATTTCAATTACTGATGGACAAATATTTTTAGAAGCTGATTTATTCTATCAAGGGATCAAACCCGCTATTAATGTTGGGCTTTCAGTTTCTCGAGTAGGATCTTCTGCCCAAACTAAAGCCATCAAAAAAGTAGCCGGCAAAGTTAAATTGGAGTTAGCTCAATTCAGAGAATTAGAGGCTTTCACAAAATTTGGCTCGGAATTAGATGAACAAACCCAGCAAAAAATTAATCGTGGTTTTCGAACCCG
>DAOWHU010000100.1 GCA_030641245.1 bacterium | reverse complement strand
AAGGTAAAATGAACGTGTTAAGTAACTTGTTAAGTAACAAGTTCAGTAACAACTTTTAAAATAAAAAAATATGCCCAGAAGAAAACTTGAGGAAAAAAATATTAGAAAATTAACAAGAATGGGGAGAGAAGGCAGTAGTATCGGAATGACCATTCCCAAGGAATTGGTTAAAGAACTTGGTTGGAGAGAGAGGCAGAAGGTGGTTGTGAAAAAATCTGGTAAAAATCTTATAATTAGTGATTGGGAAAAATAATTCACTACCATACTACAGTGTATGGTAGTGTAAAAGAGTTTTAGTTTTGGGAAGTGTCTTGAAATTTTGGTCGTCGTCAAAATGGATATCTTGGGGTGTCTATTTTTCAATTATAGTCTAATATTGCCGGAAGTTAGAAATTCATTGTAGATTAATTAGCTTGACAAGTTTGTTTTTTTGAAATAGTATTTAAAAATAATGAAATTTTGTATAGTGATATTTGGGGGTTGAGGAGCGACAAAACCGGCGGTCGTAAATCGTCAGCATTCTGTGCGGTAGTTAATTGGTGACGCATAGTGGAAACGTAGACCAGAAAAACAGCTTTTCGAATGGAACGAACGGTTTTCGGGAAGGAACCTAATCCATCCCAACCCCCAATTTATTTTTTATAGTTCTTTTTTGTTCATTTTCTTTATTGTCCTGAAGAATAAAATCTTCTATTAAGAGGAATTCAGATTTCAGAATCTTCATTTTAAAGAAAAATTCATGAATGGGCTTAGTTTATTCCAATTTTGAGTCTTGTGGGCTGGTAGCAATGTGATTGCATCGCTTCCGAAGATTCTTTCTTCGCCAGTTAATTTATCTACAGGTAGATTAATTGGTTGTGGGCGGAGGTGCGAGTTAAACTCTCGACAGGTCCATCAAAAAATAATAGGCATTTTGATCATCGTTTCAAAATGCTTTTTGTTTATTAAAAAGGGAGAGTTTAAAGGCGGAGCCAGTACATTCTGAGCAAGTGAGGAATTGGAGAGGGCCTGGTGAGCCCGGGTAGGAAGCACTTAATGAATGCAAGTCGCTAGACGTAGCATAAGTTTAGTGACTTGACGCAAACTCTCGACAGGTCCATCAAAAAATAATAGGCATTTTGATCATCGTTTCAAAATGCCTTTATTATATTCAAAAACCCGGGTTGCGTATTGGTGCAATCCGGGCTTTAAGATTTTGGTTAAAATCAAAGAGTTAGAGGGTAACTAAAATTTCTTTTATTTTAGCTATTTTTTCTTTGACCCCTAGGGCTTTCTGGTATTCAGGGAGCAACTTTTTTCCAAGAAGGTGTTCCAGCACAACTTGACATTTTAGGGATGATGGAATTTCCGTGGATTCATCATTGACCTCTTTCTTCATCACAACACAAGGAGCATTGTTTTTTGGGTCGATGGCAACTGCCAAGAGTTGATCTTGGCTATCGCCATAATAGTTTTTGAGAAGACTGGCATTGATCTCTATCTCTTCTGACAATTCCCCACTCTTCGCAAAAAGCTTTTCGAGATCCTTCCGGATTGTTTCGATCTCATCGATTTCTGATCCGCTAAGTTGTCCCGTTGAAAGGTCGGCTAATGAAGAGTATTCTCTGAGTAAAATTGATTGTTGTTGTTTTGCTTTTCTGATTTTAACTCTTTGCTTTACCAGCGTTATAATTAAGTCTTCAATTTGAGAATTGTTGATTTTATAAACAATTTCGAGGAGGTAACCTCGGGTAATTGCTAATGGTGTTTTATTATTAAAATCAAAAACTAGCGATTGAAGAAGACTTGCCTGATAGGTTGAACTGGTTTCTAGGAAAAAAATATTTTTACCGGCTTGCAATCTATCGAAAGGTTTTAGGCAGAGGTTTAGTCTTTCGAGCATGGCATTTTCAGATGGGCTGGGTCTTAAGAAAAGCTCTTGATTCTTACCGTCGAGTTTGAAAAATACTAATCTGGAACCAGGAGACTCAAGAATTTGAAGGGTTTTATCCATGGACTCTATCTCCTTGAGGGAGATGTGAGTGGGATCACAATTCTTGCAATTTCCATAATTTGGTATTTGAGGGTCTTTTCCCATAACATGTTTTCCTTTCAAATTTTTTTTAAATCTTTGATAAAAAGTACACTCTTTCGCTTATTTCAAAAGATTGTTAAATTGTAGCATTGGAGAAGGTTTTTGTCTAGGTTGGGTAAGGAGTCTTAAGCTAAGGGCGAAATAATTTGAACTTTGAGATTTAGAGTGATACAATATTATTAAGCTACTAAGCTTCATTGCAGATAGAGGAAAACAATAAAGGTCGAAAGAATTATTTGATTTTTGTTCTAATAAATAATAAAAAAATATGAAAAAAATTATTATTGCTACGTTTTCTTTGGTTTTTGTTTTTAGTGTTGTAGTCGTAATGGCAAAAGGACCAAAAGCGCAAGGACCAAAAGATGAATGTACAACTATTCAAAGCGGGACATTATTGACGTCTGATGGAAGTGTTATTGAAATAGGATTCGACGACTGGGGATATAATTATCAAGGGCGTTTATTCAATGGGAAGTATTGCGATGCTTATCGTGATGCGGATTGGTGTCAGCCATACGCAGATATAAATCTAATGATGAAGTGGAACGACGCTTGGCTTTCCAATAAAGATTGTGATGGAGATGACTTACTCGATCGTCATCTTGGTTATGCTAGCTATCGTGGTTCTGGAGCTTGGCTTACAAATCATCAATCTGGTGAATATGAAGGAGACGAAGGTCAAGTTTGCAAATGGAACTATTTTGTAAAAATTGTAGCGGCGCCAGCGGATGCTGTGGCTGTTGATGGTATTTGGTATGGCTCTGACGGAGTTGAAATCGGGGCAGTAATTTGGGGAGCTTTTGCAATTATTCAACAAGTGGAAAATGATGATTGTGCAGGATTGCATGGGGCTCAATATCATTCGCCAACTAGAGCAGGGCTTGGAAATTGGCAAAGCGAGGTTTTTGGACCGGCACCTTTGTAGATAATTTCAGAGGATTATAGGATTCTTAATAGACAAAGATACTCGAAAGGGTATCTTTGTTGTGGTTTAGTATCGAAAAAACTTTGCTTTGTTTGAGAAAGTGGTACAATGGGAACAATTAACAATTAACAATTAACAATTAGCAATTAGCAATTAGCAATTAGCAATTAGCAATTAACAACCCGCCTATCGGCAGGCAGGTAAATAATAAATAAAAAAATGAAATGAAAAAAATAATCGTTGGTTTGGTTTTAGTAGTTGGGGCAATCGGGTTGTTTTCTTTAGTGGCAGTAGCCAAAAATGACAAAGCTTCAGCGCAAAGTAATGCGCCTCAAAAAGATAGCGTTGATAAAACTAAGGGGCAGGTTGTTCGAAATGTTGAGGATGATCAAGCGGTTAATTCCAATGGAAAGGCTACGCAAACTAGTACTAATAATGCTGGGGAAGATAAAAATTTGAGAAATACTATTAGCGGTGGTGATGAGGTTGAAGGTGAAGATGTGAATGGGAAAAGGAATTCAAAGGCAAAAAGTGTCGACGAACTGAAAGGCTCCGCAGCGAAAGTAGTTAAAGGATTAAAGGATGTAGCTGAAGATGAACCTAAAATAGGTAAAAAATTAGCGGGGTTGGCTGAAGACCAAGAAGCAATTCAAGATGAAGTGATCGGAGCGGTTGAAAAAATTGAAAAACAGAATAAAGCCAAGGTTTTTTTGCTAGGGACTGATTACAAGAATTTGGGTCAATTGAGAAGCACAATGGTTCAAAATAGGAACCAAATTCGACAGTTGATTCAGCTTATGGATCAAGTTGAAGACGGAGAAAACAAATTAGCTTTACAGGAACAACTTAGTACTATGATGGAAGAGCGAACAGGAATTGTGGCTTTGATTGAAGAAAACGAGAGTTCTTTCAGTTTGTTCGGCTGGGCTTTTAGATTGATGAATGGATATTCCAATGATTCTGTTGATGAAGCAGAAGAGGCGGAATTAGAGGAAGAGGTTGAAGAAGCGCTAGGGACAATGATCAATGAGTAATGAACAGTGAACAATAAAGGAAGAAATATTCAATATCCAAAAACTCGTCGAAAGGCGAGTTTTTTGGTTTAAAATTGGGCTTAAATAGGAGGTTCTCAATATTCTATTTACAAAAACGATAAAGTGTGCTATAGTTAGATATTAAAGAAAAAGTAGTTTTTTGAAAGAAGTATATATTAATTTTTTTTGGAGGAAGTATTGTTATGATGATTAGCACTATAAGAAGACAGCAGGATCAGCAGATTTTTGAAACGAAAAATATGAGAAAAGGGTTGAGAAGAGGAGTCTTAAAAGATTTTATATTCGAAATCTTTTTTCCAGTTGCAGTCATGATTGGAGGGTTTATGTCCGTTTACAATTTTGTTCTTTGGACAAGTGCTCTTTTAATGAAATGTTTGGGCCTGCCTTTTTTTCAAGGAGATCTTGAATTCGGATTTTTCTTTCTTTGGGTAATTTTGTTATTGCCCTTATTCCAAAAAGAAATTAGAAGTACTTTCAAAAAAATCTGGAAGTATTTCAGTAAAGAGTTCGAATCAATTGTAAATCAATAAAACTTTTTTAAACAGATTTTTAAAAGCCTTCACACCGAACTATTAGTGTTGAAGGCTTTTAATTTTGTTTAGAATTTTAAGAGTGGGCTATAAGTTTCCTAATATAAAAACTCCCAAAGCAGCTAAGGCTGATGCGATTAGTTTTCTGGTAATTCCCCGAGTATGTTTTAGGATAAAATATTCGAAAATAATGATTATAAAAATATAGGCGGTATTGATGGCATCAATTCGTCCCACCTCACCTCCAACTCGGTAGGCTTTGAAAGTAAACAAATTAAACAAAAAGTAGCCGATACCAGAAAAAATCAAGAATTTAAAAGACGGTAGCTTTCTGTTTTTTAAAGAATTAATGACATTTTGAAAGCCTATCAAAAAGCCCAAAATAGAAATCATTAGAAAACTCCAAAAAATATAAATCAAAGGATGTATATGCTGAACTATACCCTTATCAACAACATAGGCTACTCCGAACATTATTCCAGCGATTAATCCAAAAATGTGATTTTTTTCGAAAATTGGATTTCTAAATTTTGCGATAAAGACTGCTGATAGAATAAGTAAGATTCCAAAAAATTTTGTTAAAGTTATCGATTCGGAAAAAAATATTATTCCCAATGGGGTTGATATCAAAGCCGAAGAGGATATCAGAATAGCTGACAAACTAATGTTTTTTACCTTAAGACTTTT
>DAOWHU010000051.1 GCA_030641245.1 bacterium | reverse complement strand
GATAAAAATTTTCAAGAAGATGTCAATTTAGAAACAACTCGAGAACCGATGAGGTCTTGCCTTTCGTTAGCGAAGCTATTAAAATAAAATAGTTGATCAGGCAGTACTTTGAAATCATTGGTTTGAGTTTAATTCGAGGAAAACTTGAGCACCGAACAAGGTGTACGTAATTAGTACAGCGAACGAGTAGCGGAAAGTTTGACAAAGAAATAAACCAAACCAGTGAATTCACAAAATAATATTTAAAACTAAAAACCAATGTCTCTAATAACCGGTTTCTTCTCAGCCACAATCTACCAACCCCTATTTAATATCTTAATAGGAATCTATAATATTATTCCAGACTTAGGAATCAGTATCATTCTGGTAACCATAATTATTCGGCTATTGATGTTGCCATTATCACGAAAATCAATTGAGTCTCAAAAACAAATGCAGGAGATTCAGCCTGAAATCAAAAAGCTTCAAGCCAAATTTAAAAACGACAAACAGAAACAGGGCGAAGCTATTATGAAATTTTATAAAGAGAAGAAGGTTAATCCGGCTTCAGGGTGCTTGCCGTTAATTGTCCAGTTAATTATTTTGATCGCCCTTTACCGAGTCTTCTTAGCGGTTATCGATTATGATTCGGCCACTACTCTTCTGTATAGCTTCATAAATAATCCAATGGAAATCAAAAATATTTCCTTAGGGTTCCTGGATGTGACAGCAGTTGGAAAAATTAATCTTCCTTTAGCTTTGGTTACTGCCGCTCTTCAATACTGGCAAGGAAAAATGATGTTGCAAAGAACTGAGAAAAATAAGCCGGTTGGGAAAAAAGATCCGACTAAGGAACCTGAGTTTGGTGAAATTATGCAAAAGCAAATGCTTTATATGGGACCAGTTTTAACTTTAGTAATCGGGTTGAGCTTTCCGGCGGGACTGTTGATTTATTGGTTTATAACAACCCTGTTTATGGTAGGACAGCAGTATTGGATTTTAAATAAAGAAAAAAACACCCCGAAAGAAGCGACTTAATCTTGGCAAACCAAACGCTTTAGTCTAACATAATGCTATTATCTAAAATAACTAATTAATTTGAACACCATGATAACCGAAGAACAAAAAAAGGTTCTGGAGGAAGTGACTCAAGAAATTTTAGGAAAACTCGACGTTAAGGGAAATATTTTTATCATCACTAACGCTATGCCTGATGACGACGATTCAGTCTGTGTTCAAATTCAAAGCAAAGATTCTAGATACTTAATCGGAAAATCTGGTAGCAATCTTTTCGCGCTCCAGCATTTAATTCGGATTATCGTTTCCAAAAGACTAGAAGAGCGCCTTAATTTTGTAGTTGATGTGAATAGTTACATCGAGAACCAACGGGAAGATATAATCGACCAGGCCGTAAATACCATCGCCGAAGTTGAAAAAACGGGTCGTTCTATAGAATTAAGCCCTATGAATAGTTATGAAAGACGTTTGATTCATATTAAAGCCTCTAAAAAAGACTCCGTTGAAAGCGAAAGTTTGGGCGAGGGTGAAGAACGAAGGGTGCTTATCAAACTCGCGAAATAACAAAAATAAATAAATAAAATGTCAATATCCCGCAGAATTACATATAACGTGATATTCTCATCCATCACCAAAGTCCTGAGTACTGCCATGGCCTTGGTAGGAATTGGCCTGATCACAAGACATCTCGGACCAGATGGCTTCGGTTTATACGCTACTGCCCTAGCGTTTTTGCCATTTTTTGGGGCCTTAGGAGACTGGGGACTCCCACAAACAACCGCAATGCAAATCGCTAAGCCAAAAGCTAATGAGAAAAAAATTGTTGCCAATATGATTGGCTTAAGAATTTTTATTTCAATTGCAATTTTGATTATAGCACCCTTGTTTGTCCCGCTTCTTCCCTATCCTTACGAATTGAAAATAGCCATTATAATAGTAGCGGCTTCTTATCTATTATCATCTCTCTACCAAATTCTAATTGGAATGTTTCAAAAAAGATTGCTAATGGATCAAGTAACCGGAGCCGAATTAGTTGGAAAAATAATTCAAGTTGGCCTAATCTTCTTGGGTGTTTATTATAAATGGAATTTCTATTTAATCGTCGGGACTCTTTTTATCAATATGCTATTGAATTTTTCTTTTGTTTTTTTACTGTCTCGAAAATTTCTTAAATTCAAACCAGCTTTTGATTTCAAATACTGGAAACATATCTTGCGACAATCAATTCCGTTGGGAATGGCGACTGCTCTAACTTTTGTTTATTTTCGATCTAATACTATTTTGCTGTCAATTTTGCGACCACCAGAAGACGTTGGGATTTTTGGAGCCGCTCAAAAAGTCATTGAAAATATTAGCTTCTTCCCTGCTATGATTGTCGGTCTAACCATGCCATTATTTTCTTATTACTTAGTTAAAGATAAAGCCAAATTTGAATTCCTAGTCAACAAAAATTATAAAATATTCTTTATCTTAACTATTCCATTGCTAATTGGCGGCTTACTACTATCTGACAAAATGATCAATTTAATTGCTGGACCTGGTTTTTCTGAATCAATTCTAGTTCTTCAAATTGGATTGTTCACTCTAGCTCTGATTTTTTTTGGAACTTTATTTATGAACATTATGATCGCTGCCCAACTCCAAAAATTAATTTTCTGGGCCTTACTAGTCTGCGCTATTTTCAGTGTTTCCAGTAATCTCTATTTTATCCCACAATTTCCTGATAACGCCTATTTAGTTCCAGCGATTATCTCCGTTATTACCGAGCTTTTAGTGGTAAGCTTAACGGGATACTTCATTTGGAAAAAATTAGATTTTTTTCCTCGAATAGAAAAACTGTTTCAAATATTGTTAGCTGGGGCCTTAATGGGAACTGCCATTTACTTCCTTCGAGAATGGAATTTTTTTATTCTAGTTTTGATTGGAGCGGTCATTTACGGGGTTGGACTCCTAGTTTTCCGAATTATTTCGAAAAAAGAAATTTTGGCCCTTATCAAAAAACCAACCTAAAAATATTCCCTGAAAATCCGATCTTCGGGAAAAACTATTTATAATAATTTGATGAGAGAGAGAAATTTTACAATCATCATTATTGCTTATAACTCTCAAGATTGCATTGAGAGTTGCTTAAAATCCATCGCCGGACAAAAAATTGAATCAAACATTTTAATTATTGACAATGACTCCACTGACAATACTTGGAAGAAACTGCAAAAAATACGAAAACCCAATATTACTTTAATAAAGAACAAAGTTAATGACGGATTTGCCAAAGCAGTTAATCAAGGCCTTGGATATGCCAGCAAAAATTTTGGGAGCTCTTTATTCTTATTATTGAATCCTGATGCTATTTTAGATGATAAATGTTTAGAAACTTTAATTAGAGAAATCAGCTCTGAAAAAAAATTAGGATTATGCTCACCGATTATCAAAGACCCTGACAATGAAAAAATCATTTTTCAACAAGGTCAAATTAATTGGTGGAAAATAAACACCACCCATTCTAATCAAGACCAGACTAAATCAGATTATCTTACTGGATGTTGTTTGTTGATCAAAAAAACCGTTCTTGATAAAATAGACGGCTTTGACGAAAGATTTTTCCTCTATTATGAAGACGCTGACTTTTGTTTACGAACCCGACAAGCCGGCTTTAAAATAAAAACTATTTCCGAGGCAGTTTGCTTTCATAAAGAATCTCAATCTTCCAATTCCGAAAACAAAACTTATTTTCTAGTTAAGCATGGCTTAATCTTTTTTCACAAACATTTTACCTTGCCAATTCGGCTTCTCTACTTTTGGCCAATTTTCTGGCTTCGATTTTTCTATCACAATTTAATCTCTCGTAAAAAACCGGTTATTGAGGGAATGAAAGATTTTTTGCCTAGGTAGTTTCAATCCATAAAAAAACCGACCTACGCTATATTAGCTGCATGCCGGTTTTAATTTTTCCAGTCTCAAGGTCTTAAAACCATGTTCGATCCATCTGAAAAACTAATTCCTGAAAAATAATCGACTGGATCCGTTTCTTTTCTTGTTCTTTTCCACTTTCCCTTTAAGGGAAGCAGCGCCAAAGCTTCCATTAATGAAGTCGACGAGCCATTGCTTGCAGAAAGTTTTTTCTGTGCCTGAACAACCTCCTCT
>DAOWHU010000053.1 GCA_030641245.1 bacterium | reverse complement strand
GGAAACAAACAAGTCGTACCTGCAACCGGCACTAAAAGATCTCCCCCCCGAGTCATGAAACAATGAGATATCATGCGGGTTAACACTGAAACTAAAGAATACGCGGGAAAATATAACGGGCAAACTGAAGATTCCAAGCATCAAACTCCAAATTACAAATCACAATTCTCAAAATTATAAAAACTCAATATCCCTTTGCCGAACAGGTCTAATGAGATATTTAGAATATCTTTTATGTTCAAAATCTCTTTCTTAAAAGATATCTTTATAATTTTAAGTCTTGGAAATTGGTGCTTATTCGTTATTTGTAATTTTGAATTTATGATTTATCTCTTCGAACAAGCTTAAATTTCGATCCTATTCACCAATTCTTTCGGAAACAAAAATTCAAAAAAATATCCCTGCGACTGAATGAACAACCAGTTATTAAAAAAAATAATTTTTATACCGTCACTCTGACCCAGCCTAGAATTTCCTAAAATTTGATTTATCATATCTAAAGACTGCCTTTCAAAAGCAGTTTTTGTTTTGTTCGAATCAGTTTGCCCTAAAACATCCGGGGATTCTTCTTCAAACATAATTGGAATACTCCAAACCCAAATATCATTCTCTAAATAATAAATCTGGTCTTCTTCGATATCATCTTTTTCGTATTTAACTTTGTCTACCACCTCTCCACCAGGAGCTTTCAAAACTACCCGCCCTTTTTTATTCAACAGAGAAAAAGCACAGTCATCTCGACTAACTGCTTCCACCTCTCCGGCTTTAATTTTTAGATTTTCTTTAATATAATGATTGATTAACTTATTCATACTTCCGCCAGTGGCAATCACCCAACCTTTTAAATTGACCGTTTTGCTTTCTTGATTTTCAATCCAAATTTTTTCATTTTTGCTATCAGTTCCTTCGGGGTTGGGCAAAAGTTTAACAATTCTTAAATCCAGTTCAGGAAATTTTTTAACCGTAATCTTTGAATCTTTAAAAACATTTATACTTAAATCGCTCACTCTAGTTTGAATAGTATAGCGACCTTTTTTGCTAAAAGTATGAGTGGTTTCTTTCAAGTAGCTTCGACTATCATCCCCAAAATCCCACCGATACTTTAGATCTTCGCCATCTTTATCTTCAACTTTTTTGATTTTAAACTCCGCTTTAACGTCTTCGTAAATCTTATCGGGAATATCTACCCTATAAGTCGGCGGATTATTAAATCGATTTTCTTCACCGGGTGTCACAAAAATACTCCACAACCATTGTCCTTCATGATTTTTATTCAAAGAAGCTTCTTCCTTGGCACTTTCTGAATAATTAACTCTGTCAACTACTTCACCGTTGGGATTCAAAAGCTCGATCCAACCCTCACTATTTTTAATTGTAAAACTAGTATTTTTAATTTCGACTTTTAATCTCTGACTAGCTTCGATTTCTAAAAAATGATCTAGTTTAAACTTCTGATTAGACTGATTGAGCAAATACCAACTCTCCAATTCAATTTTTTCTTCATCATTATTAAGTAATTCTAACCATTCTTTATTCTTATCCTTACCATCTGCATTAGGCATCAATTCAGTGATTTCAAGTTTTTCAGAATAACTTTTAAACTCATTAATAGCACCGGGAGTTAAAATTTTCGTCCAAAACCACTTACCTTTTGAATTGAGAGCATAAGAAAAATCTGGCTCGCTACTTTTATAAGAAAGCCTGTTTAGCTCCTCTCCATTTTCATCCAAGAAAAAAATATTTTCGTTGCTTTTATTCATATCAAACTCAAATTCAGCTCTTTTAAAAACTTTATATTCCCCACTGTCGACTTTCTCTTCTTTTCCAATAAAAAAACACTTTTCTATGTTATTTTTTTCTGGATCATACCTTCCATCCACCAAACAACAACCTCCAAGATCAACGTCTTCTTCCCCAGAATTATATAACTCAATCCATTCATTTTTATCTCCAAAAAGCCTAGTAAATATTTCGTTTAAATAAACTTTATCCAAGCCTTTTCTATTTTTCACTGTACATTTCTTCTCCCTCTCGTCGTCTTCCAATTTCAGCTTCTCTATAGAAATATTTTCATCTTCTAAAGCTTCATTGTCAACAACCACCTTCAAATTGCTAGCCTCAACAAAATTGAAAATCAATAAAAAAACAAGAACCATCAATAAGCTCTTGTTCAATATTCCAAAAAGAAATACTCTAAAGCTCTTAAAAAACATACGACCAAAATATTAACAAACCAATCAAGATTGCCCCGATAGAACCAATTAAAACAATTGAAGCCGTCACGTCTTTCAACATTTTAGCGTAAGGGTGAACCCGAGGATTGAAAATATTGATCAACCGCTCTACTAAAGTATTAACTGCTTCTAAAATTAAAATCCCAAAAACCACAAAAGTAATCGCCACTAGCTCCCACTTCTCCAATCCAATCCAAAAAGCCACTGTAAAGATTGCGATCCCGACTAATAATTCAATCCGAAAATTTCTTTCCCGAATCACCATATATTTGAAACCTCTTAAAGCGTGTCTTAAGCTTTTACAAAATTTGCCACAAGCTTTTATTACCATTATTTTATTTTAAAATTTAATCTTTTTCAATCAATTCTCTTTATATCAGCACCGAGCATATTTAAACGTTCATCAATATTTTCATACCCCCGATCAATTTGATAAATATTATCAATTGTTGTCGTTCCAAAAGCAATCATTCCAGCAATTACCATTGTAATTCCAGCTCTTAGATCTGGGCTAGTCAATCTTTTCCCATATAAACCAGTCGGCCCAGAAACTACCACTCGATGAGGATCGCACATTACAATTGCCGCTCCCATAGTATTCAATTGATCAGTAAAAAATAACCGACCTTCAAAAATTGTTTCATGAACCAACGAAATACCTTCAGCTTGAGTCATCAACAAAGTATAAGGAGGTTGTAAATCAGTGGCAAAGCCCGGATATTCGTGAGTGGAAATAGAAGTCGCTTTAATTGGCTCTCCTTTTTTTACTTTCACATAATCTTTTCCGATTTCCAAATTCGCACCTGCTTTTTTCAAAACTGGCAAAAAAGCTCCCAGATGTTCAGGAATACAATCCGCGACAGTAATCGTGCTTTTACAAGCCAATCCCATCATAATAAAAGTTCCCGCTTCGATTCTGTCTGGAATCACTTTGAATGTTCCAGCTGAAATTTTGTCTACTCCCTCAATTGTAATCATCGAAGTTCCCGCTCCGCTAATTTTGGCTCCGTTTTCATTCAAATATTCTGCCAAAATTTTTATTTCAGGCTCCATGGCACAATTTTTCAAAACTGTTTTTCCTTCTGCCAAAACCGCTGTCATCATTAAAGCTTCCGTCCCAGTTACTGTAATTCTCGGGAAAAAAATTGTAACCCCAACTAACTTTGATTTATTTGAAGTAATCTTGAAACTATCCTCACTCCATTCAACCTTC
>DAOWHU010000045.1 GCA_030641245.1 bacterium | reverse complement strand
TTGCAGGTAAGTATATAAAAAAATAATAAATATAATAATATGTTCATAAACAATAGTTTATCTTTAAAAATAATAACATTAAAATTTCCAAAATGACAACTACCTATAAAAACAACCTCATCAATAGAGGCGCTTCGTTTTGCGGAGGCGAGAGGATTCTCCCTCGCTCCGACTCGGGCACCTGGGAGCTGCGCACCGAAAGCTCGCTTGCTCCCTTTCTCTCGCTCCCTTCGAATCCTCTCGCCTCCGCAAAAGTGACCAAGCAAAAAAGCCCCGTAGGGCTTTTTTGTCACTTTTGCGGAGGCGAGAGGATTCGAACCCCTGGTCCGCGTAAACGGACAACGGTTTTCAAGACCATCGCATTCGACCGCTCTGCCACGCCTCCATTTAAATTACTCGGCAAAACCTCAAACAAAAAACTGAGGCTTCACCCTCTCTGGAATCTTTTGATCCTGCCAAATACTTGTTCGCATCCAGCCCACTTTGATACGCTTCCACTGTACGATTTTAACAGATTACTTCTAATTTGTAAACCGCTATTAAACTAGTCTTGATCAATCTTTATTGACCAAATCGCTTTTAATTGATATTATATCTACCGTATTTAAGGAATTTTTTTGAAAATTCCTCGGTGCGTTCTCCCGGTCCGGTGGCCGAGCGGTTAGGCAAAGGTCTGCAAAACCTTGTACAGCGGTTCAAGTCCGCTCCGGACCTCATTTTTAGAAATTTCAAACTTTGCAAAATATAAAACCCCTGGTTTGAGCAAAATTTGAAGAGAGTTTGAGTAGTAAGCGAGATGTATGAATTAGTACATTGAGTGAGCAACGGAAAACTCGACAAAAAAGTTTGCCAAACCATTGAATTCTAATTGATTTGCCTGGGTGGTGGAATCGGTATACACGAGGGACTTAAAATCCCTTGAGATTTATCTCGTGCGGGTTCAAGTCCCGCCCCAGGCACACAAAAACCCCCTCGAGGGGTTTTAATCTATATTTAACAACCGTTAGAATCAACATTCAAAATACTTTTTAAATACTTCCTTCGACGTTTCTTCTGAAGAATCTATAAACTTATCAGCCCCAATTTTATCTTTAATCTTCTTAAAATCAGAATAAACAGCAGCTATCCTTTCGCGCCCGGTCGTCCAACATTTGCGTTTCAAATCTCGTTCAACGCATTTTTCTTGCCGAGGAAATAATACTGCAATTTCTAAATTATCTCCAAATTCCTTCTCGAACATCTCAAAAAACTCCAGGTAATAACCAAAAATTATGTAATCGACAACCACTTTATTATTTCGTTTAGCCAATTTCTTTGTTTTCAAAAATATTTTTTTATGAGCCTTGCGAAGCTTCTCCGAATTACTTGGCAACCAATGTTTACCTTTAGGAAAAAATTCTGAATCTTCATGATCTCCATCCAATAAAACAAACCCACACTTTTTTTCCAATAAATTGGCAATGGTCGTCTTTCCTGATCCTCCCGGTCCAGTTAATATTAATATTTTCTTCATAATCCAAGTTTTTTTCGATTCGTTAAAAAAATTAGAATTGAGTTATTCAAAATTTTTATAAAATTATTCTTCTTTTTCTATCAATTCTATAATCTTCGGAATTTTCCTAAAATCTTCTTCCAATATCGTTCTTAAGCTTCCGTTGTAAAGCGCCGCCGCTGGATGATAACACGGGAAAAAAACTAATTTTCCCAAAGGCTTGAATTCTTTCCGAAGCGCCCGACCATGATATTGACTAATAATAGCCTCGGGAATAAATCTTTGCAAACTATGTCGACCTAGTGGAACGATGATTTTCGGTTTGATGATTTGAATTTGCTGTTCCAACCAAGGCCAACAAGCTTTGGCCTCTTCTGGTTTTGGATCACGATTATTGGGTGGCCGACATTTAACCACATTAGCAATATAGATATCCTCCCTTTTTAAATTAATTTGACCTAATAATTCATCCAAAAACTTACCGGCCGCTCCCACAAAAGGACGCCCTTGTAAATCTTCATTTTTTCCCGGCCCCTCTCCAATAAACATAATCTCAGCTCGAGAACTGCCCTCACCCGGAACAACCATAGTCCGAGTTTTGGCTAATTCACAAGCCTGACATTCTTTCATTTTTTTATCCAATTCTCTTAATTTCATCGGCGAAAACTTTTAGTCAAAATTAAATCTTCTTCTATTTTATCATGATTAGTTTCTAAATAAATATGGATCCCCAGTTTTTGAGCTTCCCTGACCACACTTTTCAATCCCGCCTCGCCAATCAAACCATCACCAATATGCTCATGTCGATCTTTTCTAGAATTAAACTCG
>DAOWHU010000085.1 GCA_030641245.1 bacterium | reverse complement strand
TTTGAAAAGAAAAACAAAAGTTTAGAACAACTTTCTCAATATCTTCAAACAGATGAGTTTAAGGAGCGCGAAGCCAAGGAAAAACTAAATTTAGTCAAAAAAGGAGAGAAAGTGGTGATTGTAAAAAGGGCCGAAATTGAAAAAGTTTCTAACGGAGAAGAGGACTCGAGACCAAACGTGAAAATTAATCGACCGAATTATTATTATTGGTGGTACTACTTTTTTGGAATAGAGGGGTAAAGAAACTAGCTTAGCCGATGGCAGAGCAGGAATTTCCAATTTACAATAAACCAATTTACAATCAATTTTCAATTTAATAATTTGTAATGACAAGCTTCGCTTGTTTGAGTTTGAAAATTGAATCATTGAAAATTTTAAATATTTAATTTAATCGACATATTGCGATCACTTTTATATTTTTGATTTTTACCCCTATCACCTTGATGACAAATTCTGGTGGGAATTTAGTTTTAAAAATTCAATCATTCAAAATTTGTTAAAGCATTCAGTTATTTAAAATTGGATTAAAATTAAAAATTAACTTAACATTATGGATTATACAAACTTAAAAAATCAAGACCAAGCTGTTTTTAAAACTATTGAGAAAGAAAAGAAAAGACAAATTAATGAGATCGAATTAATCGCTTCTGAAAATTATGTTTCGTTGGCTGTTTTAGAGGCTATGGGCTCTGTGTTAACTAATAAGTACAGTGAGGGTTATCCTGATCATCGATATTATGGAGGCAATCAAATAATCGACCTAGTGGAAAACATTGCCATTGAAAGAGCCAAAAAACTTTTTGATGCCGAGCATGTTAATGTTCAGCCTCTTTCTGGTTCGCCAGCTAATGCAGCCGTTTACTTTGCTTTTCTAAAGCCAGGCGATAAAGTGATGGGCTTAAAATTGGATCACGGAGGACATCTTTCTCACGGACATCCAATTAATTTTTCGGGGATGCTTTATGATTTTGTTCAATACGAAGTAGATTCAAAGACCGAAAAAATTGATATGGAAGCGGTTCGAAAACTGGCTCTCAAGGAAAAACCTAAAATGATCGTGGCTGGTTACAGCGCTTATTCCAGAGAAATTGAATGGGATAAATTCAAAGAAATTGCTGATGAAGTTGGAGCTTTTACTTTTGCTGATATTGCGCATACAGCCGGATTGATCGTCACTAAGAAAATGAGCAATCCAGTTCCTTTCTTTGACGTAGTCTCTACCACTACTCATAAAACTTTGCGAGGTCCGCGAGGAGCGATGATTATGTGTAAAGAGAGATATGCTAAGCAAGTTGATCGAGCCGTGTTTCCAGGAATGCAAGGTGGTCCGCATGATCATATTACAGCCGCCAAAGCAGTTGCTTTCGGAGAAGCTTTGAAACCAGAGTTTGCTGAATATGGAGAACAGGTTATTAAAAATGCCCAGACTATGGCCAAAGAGTTTAAAAATCGAGGTTATCGAGTGATTTCTGATGGAACTGATAATCATTTGATGGTGATTGACATGACTAGTAAAGACATCGACGGAAAGACAGTCGAAGCGGTCTTAGAAAAATGTGGGATATCTGTCAGTCGATCAACTATTCCCAATGATCCTAATCCGCCCATGAAACCCTCCGGAGTTCGTTTTGGAACACCAGCCATTACTACTCGAGGAATGAAAGAAGTTGAAATCAAAAAGGTAGTAGAATGGATTGACAAAGCCATTCAAAACCGAGATAATAAGGAGGTTTTAAAGGGAATTCAAATTGAGGTTAAAGATTTTTCTCAGAAATTTCCAATTCCGAGTGCCTGACCCGTTAAGTAATTTTGATTTATCAAAATTAGGCGAAGCCTACTTAACTGGGTTCAAAGAAGTCGGAAAGTTAGAAAGTTTATAAAATGACTTTTGAATTACTTTGTAATTTTCAATTTTGTAAAAAGTATTTATTATAAAGAAAAAATGCGGACTAAAATTATTGATGGAAAAACGATTGCCGAAAAAATTAAGGACCAAATAGTCAAGGAGGTTTTAGAATTTAATCGACACAAAGTTCAAAATGTTGAAATTAGACCTAACCTGGCCGTGATTTTAGTGGGCGTAAATAAAGAATCGGAAATATACGTTAATAAAAAAATAGAAGAAGCCAAGAAAGTTGGCATAGATACACATCTTTATAGGTTTTGTGAAGAAGACTCGCAAGAAGATATTATCGAAACTATTCAGATTTTGAATCAAGATCAAGAAATCGACGCCATTTTAGTCCAGTTGCCTTTACTGAACAAATTTGATGTTAACAAAGTAATTGAGGCAATTGATCCCAAAAAAGATGTTGATTGTTTTCATCCGGTTAATCAAAAGAGAAAGGTGGACAAAATTATCGCCCCAGTTCATGGAGCGGTGCTGGAGATTTTGAAAGAGGCTAAATATAATGTTAAAGGAAAAAATGTTTTAGTGATCTCTAATTCAGAAGTTTTTAGCCAGAATTTGAAAACTATCCTAGAAAGACAAAAAGCATCGGTTGAGGGGATTTTGTTTAAAGATGTCTCCTTAGAAGAAAAAATTTCTAAAGCTGATCTATTAATCTCGGCGGTTGGCAAGCCTCATTTTATCGAAGAGTCGATGTTGAAGAATAAAGCGGGAATAATAGACGTGGGATTTTTTCGAGAAGGAAAAAGAATAAAAGGTGATCTTGATCCAAAAAATTTGCAAGATAAGGTCAGTTTTTATACTCCCGTGCCAGGCGGAGTTGGACCGATTACGGTTGCGATTTTACTTAGAAATACTTTAGAATTATTTAAAATAAGAAAGAAATAACATGACCAAGAAAAAAAAGTGGATACTGATGGGAGCAATTATCGTAGTTATAATTGTAAGTGCCATTTTTTGGTTTAAAAGAGGCGGCGACATAGATGCTTTGCAAAAAGAAACTGTAACGGTGGGCGATTTGAAAAAGACTGTTTCAGTTACCGGGTCATTAATTTCTGAAAGCCTGATTGCCTTGAATTTTGAAAACGTAGGAAGAATTCAAGAAATCAAAGTGAAAGTTGGCGATAAGGTTATAGAGGGCGATATTATTGCAACTTTGGATAACAATGTCCTTAATGAACAGGTTAAAAAGGCTAAAGCGGCTTTGTCTAAAGCTATTTGGGATGACAAAAAAAACGATGATTCTACTCGAGAGGCTTTGGAAAAAGTTGATAACGCTGAAGATTATTTAGAGGCGGTTGATGATTATTACGGGCAAGTAGAAGATGCTGCTGAGATTGCTTTTGCCAATGCTTCTGATTATCAGGAAGACGTAGAAAGCTATTACGATCAAATAGTAGCTGATTCTGGAGCCAGTAGCGCCGAAGCCAAAGCAGTTTTACTGACTCTGACCGCTGCCAACAATGCTGAAGAAGCAGCGGAAGAAGCTTTGACAACTGCTAGAAAAAGCAAAGATTTAAATATTGTTTCAGCCGAAAATTCTTTAGACGTGGTTGAGGAGAGCTTAGAAACAACTGAATCTGATTACGCAGAATCTAGTCGAAATGCCACCGTGATAGCTGCTCAAGCTGATTATCAAATTGCCTTGAAATCTTTAAACGACGCTTCTTTAAGAGCTTCTTTAAATGGTATTATTTCCAAAGTTAATTATGAACAGGGTGAGGTTTTGGGTAGCGCCAGTTTAGGAAATTCTTTCGGAGAAATGATTACCAATGATTTTATATTAGAAGCTGATATTCCTGAATCTGATATTTCTGAGGTTAAATTAAACCAAATGGCTGAAATCACCTTTGACGCTTTTGAATACGATAAAAAATTTACCGCTAAAGTAATTGAAATTGAACCGGCTTCTACTGAGATTCAGGAGGTGGTTTATTACAAGGCTAAATTGAAAGTTGAAGAATCTGATTTGAAATTCAAAGAAGGAATGAGTGCTGATATCGACATTCTAATAGATTCCAAGGAAAGTGCTATCCAGCTTTTGGATCAATTTATTTTCGAAGGAAATCAAAAAAAGATAGTAATAATAATGAAAGATGGAGAATTAATTAAAAAAGAAATTGAAATTGGTTTAATCAGCGACGAAGGTTATGCGGAAATCTTGTCGGGATTGAAAGAAGGAGAAGAAGTTTATTTAGAAGAAGAGTAGCAATCTTTTGCTAAATTTTCAATTTACAATAAACCAATTTTCAACCAATTTTCAATTTAAAAATTTACAATGACAAGCTTCGCTTGTTTATGCTTGAAAATTAAATCATTGAAAATTTAATGTAAATTGTAAATTGGTTTATTGCAAATTGTCCAAAAATTATAATCTATTAAATTACAGTATGAGCAAGAAGGTAAAATGGATTCTAGCAATATTGACGATCTTGATTATTTTTGGGCTTAGCTTGTTTCTAATCTTCCACTCTCAAGCTTACAATAGCCGAGTCAGTGATTCTAACATAGTAAAGTTATTTGAAATAAAAAAGAATGAAGGGGCCAAAATGATTGGAGCGAAGTTAGCGGAAGCCAATTTAATTAAAAACAAATACTATTTTTATTATTATCTTTCATCGGAAGATTTAACTCAAAAAATTCAAGCAGGAAATTATGAATTGAGTTCTAATATGACTGTTCGGGAAATAGCCCAGAAAATAGTTAAAGGTGAAATAAAAGAGGCCTATGAGAAATTGGTTATTCCTGAAGGTTTTACTAACGCCAAAATTATCAGTCGAATCAAAGAAATCGATTTAAAATTAGCTCAAGAATTTGAAGAGATAATTAATTGCCAATATTCCACTCAAGAAAATTACCCTTGTTACGATCTTCGAAACAAGTATCCATTTTTGGCGGATTTGCCAGAAGGAGTTGATTTCGAAGGGTACCTTTTTCCTGATACTTACTTTGTTTATCCTGAAGATGATGCGGTTAGATTAATCACTAAATTTCTTAATAATTTTAATAGCAAAGTTACGCCAGAATTAATCCAATTCATTGAAGAAAGGGAAAAAACTTTGCACGAAATTTTGACAATGGCTTCAATAGTGGAGAAGGAAGTTCGGTCTGATCAAGATAAGAAAATAGTAGCGGGAGTTTTTTGGAAGCGAGTTGAGGATAGTTATCTTCTTCAGAGTTGCGCCACTTTAGCTTATATTTTGGGAGAAGATAAAAAACAATATACCTTAGAAGATACTCAAATTGATTCGCCCTTCAACACCTACCAGAATATCGGTCTGCCTCCTGGCCCGGTTAGTAACCCGGGGTTGGAATCAATCGAGGCTTCCGTTTTTCCTGAATTATCTGATTATTATTTTTTCTTGAGCGATCCTAAAACTGAACAAACTATTTTTTCAAAGACTTTAGAGGAACACAATGCTAATAAATATAAATACGGGCTTTAATGAAAAGACTACTTAGTCTAGATTGGAAAAGCGTTGGGGCGGTTTCATTTTTATTAATTTCAGGTTTAATTACTATTTATTCTTTTTCCCTTGGGATTGAACAGAATGAAACAAACCTTTTTCATAAACAGCTTATTTTTTTGGGAATTGGGTTAGCCCTCTTCCTATTTTTTAGTCTCTATGATTATCGAACTTGGAGAAGCTACAGCAATTTTCTATATTTCACTAGTATTCTGTTGCTTTTCGCGGTTCTTTTTCTGGGAAGTAATATCAGAGGGACTTCCGGTTGGTTTGAACTAGGCTTTTTTAATCTTCAGCCAGTTGAATTAGTAAAAATTTTTGTTATCATATTTCTGGCTAGTTATTTTGCTCGGGTGGGTTATATGAAAATCGGATTAAAAGAATTTTTTATATCTTTTTTAATAATTAGCTTACCGGTATTTTTAACTTTGAAGCAACCAGACTTAGGGTCAGCTTCGGTTTTGCTAGTCATTTGGCTAAGTATGTCCTTTCTGGCTGGGGTTGATAAGAAATATTTATTAATTTTGATTTTAATGGCGACCTTAACTCTATTTTTAGGGTGGGGAGTATTCTTAAAAGATTATCAAAAAGAAAGAATTCAAACTTTTTTGAACCCCGAAAGAGATCCCCTGGGAAGTGGCTACAATGTCATTCAGTCTATGATTGCGATTGGGTCAGGAGGAATCACTGGAAAAGGCGTTGGAAACGGCTCGCAAAGTCAATTAAATTTTTTGCCGGAAAGGCATACTGATTTCGTTTTTGCTTCTATCAACGAAGGGTTTGGAATGATCGGTTCGTTTTTGACTATTGGATTTTTTTGGATTCTATTCTATCGACTTCTTCATATTGCTAAGCAGGCGCGGGATAGATTTGGTCAATTATTAGTTGGAGGGGTTTTGGCAATGTTTTCCTATCAAGTCATTATCAATATCGGAATGAACATTGGTATCGTTCCTGTTACTGGAATCTCCTTACCATTTTTAAGTTATGGTGGTAGTTTTTTGATCGCGACTATGATAAGCTTTGGAATATGTCAAAATGTTTGGAGCAAAAGAAGAAGAATGGTTATTCAAAAATAATTCTAAATAATGAAAAAAATATTTTTTTCTGTACTAATACTGAGCGGACTATTTCTGTCAGGAATATTCTCGATTTCTCAGGCTAAGGCCGAAGAGCTCAATCAGGTTCGACTTTATCTTTTTCACACTACCACTTGTCCTCACTGTAAAGCTGAAGTAAAATTCTTGGACAAAATTAAAGATGATTATCCTAATTTAGAAATTCAATCCTTGTTATTAGATAAAAAAGAAAACCAGGCTATTTTCAGAAAAGTTATTGATAAGTTTAAATTATCTGGGGGAGTTCCTGCTACTGTAATTGGAGAGGAAGTCATCGTGGGATTTAATAACGAAATGGGGACTGGTCGGAAAATAAAACAACGAATCGAGGAATGTGCTTCTCAAAGTTGTGGATCTTTCTTAGATGAAGAGCTGGGTCTGACGCCGATAAAAAATCAATCAAAAAATAATAACTCTCCAGAAACAAACGTTGGCCCTCATGATTCTCATAAAACCATTCAGGTCTTTGGCAAAGAAGTTTGTTTAGAGGAGAATGGTTCGCTTTGTTTCCTGGGTGGAGTCTTAGGATTAGCTGATGGAGTTAACCCTTGCATGTTTTCGGTCCTAATGTTCTTACTAGTTTATCTGATGGGAATTGGTTCTAGTAGAAAAGCTTTAAAGGCCGGGCTAGCTTTTGTTGCGACCACTTTTTTGTTTTACTTGTTATTTATGTACGGATTGATTCGGATCATTGATATTTTGCAAATCGCCAGAGAAGTTAGAATTACAATTTCCATTTTTGCTTTGGTGGTT
>DAOWHU010000017.1 GCA_030641245.1 bacterium | reverse complement strand
TTAAATATACGGCCCTTGATTTGAAAAATAAGAAACAAAAGGGCTATGTAAATGCAACTGATAAGGAGAAAGCGGTGGAAGTTTTGAAAAATAGTAATCTGAAGATTATCACGCTAAAACTAGAGAGCACCGGTTTTTTTCAGGGCAAAACAGCTGGTTTCAGGGGAAAGGTTTCTGCTAAAGACTTTGTTATTTTTTCTCGACAATTGGCGATTCTTATTGATTCAGGAGTACCTTTACTACAAGCTTTAAAGAGTATAGCTCTTCAAACGGATAGCAATGTCTTACTAGTCAGATTACAACAAATTATAGCCGATGTTGAAGGAGGCTCTTCGGTGTCAGAAGCCTTAGAAAAACATCCAGAGACTTTTTCTAGATTTTATGTGAATATGGTTAAGGCCGGTGAAGTTTCTGGTAATTTGCAGAAATCTTTGAATGATTTGGCCAACAATATCGAAAAAAATTATGATTTGAGTCGTAATCTTAAAAGCGCTATGTATTATCCAGCTTTTATTCTTTCGACTATGGTAGTAGTAGGTTTTGGAATGATGGCCTTCGTGATTCCTAAGCTGTTGGTAATTTTAACTGAAACCGATGTAATTTTACCTCTTCAGACTAGAGTCTTAATTGTAGTGAGTAACTTTTCGGCTGCCTATTGGTGGGCGATTGGTCCAGCTATTATTGGGGCGGTGGCGGCTTTAGTCTATTATGTTAAAACTGAAGAAGGGCGCGAAGAATATGATCGATTTATTTTAAAAGTTCCAATAATTCGAAAAATTCTAGAGAATATCTACATTGCACGATTCTCCGAAAATTTAACTAGTCTATTAAAAAGTGGAATCACTATCAATGTGTCTTTGACGATTACTTCTGATGTGATTGGTAATGAAATTTATCGAGTAGCAATTCAATCGGCCGTTGAAGAAATTAAAAAGGGCGACAAAATAGCCGAAGCTTTGGAGCGAGCAGGGGTGTTTCCTCCAATTGTGATTCAAATGATTCAAGTAGGAGAAAGTAGCGGAAAGATTGATCATACCTTAGCCAAGGTGACCGAATTTTATACCAAGGAGGCCGATGTAATGGTGAAAAATTTCTCAGTTTTAATTGAACCGGTTATAATGGTAATATTAGCAATAGGAGTAGGTTTATTAGTTTCGGCGATATTGTTACCGATTTATCAAGTGTCTACTTCGATATAATAGTTGGATGTTAACATGGTATTTCTGATCAGTTTTTATGGTAAGGAGCTGTTTTTATAAAAAGTTTAATAAGATAAATTAAATATTATGAAAAAAACAGAGAGCGAGGTGAAAACATGAAAAAAATGAATAAAAAAGGGTTCACCTTAGTAGAACTTCTTTTGGTAATCGCCATTATTGGTATTTTGGCAGCGGTGCTATTTATTTCTCTTGGTAAACAACGAGAAAGAGCCCGAATGACCACCTTCAAAGAAAATATGCGAGGTTTAGTGACAGCTGCCACTGCTTGTCGTGATTCCGGGGGTGCAATTTTAGCTGTTCAATCAGCTGCTCTTTGTAACCCTGCTAATGATATTGGAAATATTCCTGCTATGGGGAATTGTAATGGTAACGGAAATATTCCGGCAGGAACTTTTACAGTTTCTAATGCATCTGCCGATAACTGGAATTTTGATGCTGTTTGTAATAAAGCCACTGGTGATTGTGTGGCCACTTGCGATGTGAATGGATGTGTGTTCACTGATTGCGAATAAAAGTTCCATTGCTAGATTTTTGAATCAAGGGAGTTTGTTTCTGGGCAAGTTTTTGTGATGTCTAGGAGTAGTTCTCTCAAGAATCTAGTATGGAGGTTTTAATTAACTCAAATCAAATATGAACTTTTTAGGCAAAAATAAAAAAGGATTTACTTTGGTAGAAATGTTGTTGGTGATGGCTATTATTGGGATTTTGGCAGGGGTTATTTTCAATACTGCTGATGGTCGTAAAAATGCCAGAATTAAATCAGCTTTGTCTACGGCTAAATCGATTGAACCTTATGCTCAGGAATGTTCTTTCAAAGGAGAGAGCTTACAAAGTTCCCCAGTGGTTGGTCAGCCGATTTGTCCTAATTCGGCTACTAATTGGCCAGCGATGGGAGTGTCTGATTGTAATTATGCACCTGGGAGTGCTACTACTTGGGTTATTCGTTGCGATATTGATGGCGATATAACTATTATCACTTGTGATGCTCAGAGTGGGGATTGCGTAGTAAGCTAGAGTCTGTTTAAAATTAATTTATATTGATGAAAAATAAAGAAACTGAATTAAATAATAAGCGAGGTTTTACTCTAATCGAAATGTTATTAGCTATTGCAATTTTAGTAGTGCTTAGTGGAGCTATTTTGATTTCGATTTCTGCTCAACGGGATAAAGCTCGGGTAACTAGAACTTTAAGCGAAATGTCGGCTATTATTCAACCAATAGAGATGTGCTTAGCAGATGGAGGAACTGTTGCTGGCCCCAGCGAGGGTGGAGACATTTGTAATTTATCTAGCAGATACGGTCAATGGCCAGTAGCCATAGATGGTTTTTCGGCTTATTGGATGACTGGAAGTTGGACTGGAAATAACTGGTTTTTTAATAGACAACAAACTTCTTCTGGGACGTATGTTTGTTGCGCTGCTACTTGGTTGGGTTGCAAGATCGGAACCGTGGCTAATTGCAGTAGTTAATTACAATTGATTATTATTTACAATAGTTTGGATGATTTACGTATTTATCTTTATTCTAGGAATTTGTTTAGGAAGTTTTGCCAACGTTCTAATTGATCGAACTCAGGCTAAAAAATCTATTAGAGGTCGCTCTATATGTGATTTTTGTAACTATGTTTTGAGTTGGTTGGATAATATTCCGATTATTAGTTTTTTAATATTAAAAGGGCAGTGCAAAAAGTGTCGCAAAAAACTTTCTTGGCAATATCCTTTAGTGGAATTATCTACGGGTTTCGTATTAATACTTACTTTTTGGCTGGTTCAGAATAATTTGCTATTTCAGACAAATGGTTCGAGTTTCGAATTTTATTTTATTTTATTTTATTTTATTTTTATTTCGTATATTTTGTGGGTAATATTTATTTGGGATTTAAAATATATGATAATCCCCGATTTTTTAGTTTTAATAGGATTGGTGAGTACTTTTATTTTTCAGATTCAAACTTCTTTAGGCTCAGAATATTTTTGGAGCTTTGGAAATCCTCTAATTTCAGCTTTGTTGGGAGGTTTGATTTTGGGCGGATTCTTTGGGTTTATTTTTTACATTTCTAAAGGGAAATGGATCGGAGGCGGAGATGTCAAACTTGGTTTCTGGCTAGGCTCAATTGTGGGACTTCAGGCGGTTTATTTTTTGATTTTATTTTCCTACGTTTCTGGAGCAATAGTAGCGGTATTCCTGATTCTGTTTTTTAGTAAAAAAATGAAGTCTCAAATACCTTTTGGACCATTTTTAATAGTTAGCGCTTATTTTCTAATGTTTAATCGAGAAGTAGTTTTGGAGGTTTGGAATAATCTTTTGATATGAAAAACTGTTGCCAGACGCCATTCAGCGGCAGTCTCATAAAAAACAAATTAAAATGATTTCAAAAAATAAAAAAAATATATTTTGTAACAAGCAAGGCTTTACTCTTATTGAGATAATAATTACGGCTAGTATTATTGTTTTTTTGTCGGCTACTTTGTTCCAAGTTGTTAGCGTCTCTGATACTCATCAGAGTTTAATAATGAATACTGATAAGATTAAGGCGGGGGTTCGTTTGGCTCAAACCTATTCTTTATCAATTCCTCAAGATTCTTTTCAACAACATGTTTGTGGTTTTGGGATCCGTGCTTCTGGTTCTAGGATTATCGTTTTTCATTTATATAACAATGATTATAAAAATGATCCTTATGCTTGCGATGTTGCTCTTAGTTTGGATTATACCCCTCCCTCTCCTTTGGTTAAGATTAATGACAGAATAATTGACTTGGGGGATGGTTATTCTGTTTCTGGTCCAGATATTTTTTTTAAGGCTCCTTATGGAGGAGTTTACTCTAACGGAGTAGAATTAGGAGGAACAGCCGTTCGTTTTTATACAATAACGCGAATTCAGGATGTTCAATCCAAAACTATTGAAATAAATGGTAGTGGAAAAGTTAGTCTTTAATGGGGGGGGGTAGTCTCTCAATAATTATGAATATTTTTTTTAAAAAAACTATTGATAAAAAAGTAACTCAGGATTCTTCGGGGTTTACTCTCTTGGAAATACTTCTGGTAATGTTTGTGGTGGCATTTACTTTTACTGGGATTTATGTAATCTTAGCTAAAACTGCTCAACATGAGAAAGATAATCGATATGCTTTAATTGCGGCTAATTTAGCTCAAGAGGGAGTAGAAATCATTAGAAATAGAAGAGATGAGAACTTATTGAATGTTATAAATATGAACGTCGATTTATCATCGGGAATTTGCTATCCTTATTGGAGTGGTTCTCAGGCTAATTGCGATAACAGCAGGGAAGTTGAGGTGGAAATTGACGGAGGAGGTGTCTACAGAAATTGTAATGGTGGTTGTGGGACCGGGGTTACCATTTTTGAACGTTATTGCGATATCAATTCTGGGGCAGTGGATATGACAGTTCGGTGTACAGTCGAGTGGCAAAGTCCTTCTCTTGGTACTGCTAGGAGTATTGAAACGGAAAGTTTTTTAACTAATTGGCAAGAAAACACCTAAACTAAAATGAGAATTAAAAAATTAAAAATTAAACAAGGCTTCACTATAATTGAGTTGGCTATTTCCAGCGCTATTTTAGCTGTTATTTTTGGTGGGATTACTATTTTTGGAATTCAAATAATTAAAACTTATCAAAGAACTCAGGCTTTAAAGAATACCATTGAAAATGCTAGTTATGCTATCGAGAATTTAAATAAAACTATTCGAACTAGTCATACTATTGATGGAGGGGGTAGTGAAATTTTTGTTATAGACAATAACACTAGTCGAAGCTATTGTTATGCTTTTAACGGCAATAAGTTAGAGATCAAGGTGGGAACTGATTCGGACTCCGATTGTAGCGATATTGGAGCCTCATTTGCTGAAATAGTTGGAGATAATAGTATTGATGTGAGTGGATCATTTAGTGTTAAGGAAACCGATAGAAGTGTCGGAGAGAGAGGTTTTGTTAGAACCAATATCGAACTACGTTATGTAGCGGATGCTCTGGATAATTTTGAAGATGATGTGGTGGTAATTCAATCGTCAGTTTCCTTGAGAGATTATGGTTATAATGTGCCCTAAATAAAAATTATTTTAGAAGCAGTGTTCGAAGAAATAATAAAAAATAAAAAAGGATCAGCTTTAGTTTTTGTAATGATTTTAATTGCTAATGCTATCATAATAACATCTTCGGTGGTTTTTATTTCGGCTATACAAAATAGGTCCAGTGGGGCATTGTCTCTGACTCCAGAAGCTTTTCAGAGAGCTGACAGTGGTCTGGAATATATTTTACAAGAAATTAATCATGGTACTCCTAGCAACGTAGATGATTTATGTGATAGTTTTGATAATACTACTAAAGAATGTATTATTAATGATCCTGCGTGTTCAGCCTATTTCTTGGATAGCAGTGATAATGTCTTAAGTGGAAGCGATAGCGTTGGTGATATTGGGTTTGCGAAAGTGGTGGGATCGGCGACTCGAGGCTCAAACACGATTTATCGGTCTCTTAAGGCTACTTTATTTCAAGCACCTTAAGAGTAGACTTAAGGATGATTTATTTTGACTTACAGGAAAATAGTGTATAATTAAAGTATGGTAAATATTAAAGGGGAATATCTGTAAAATAAAATTATATATCATATAAAAACAAAAAATGGAAAGAGAGGTGAAAATATGAAAAAAACGAATAAAAAAGGGTTTACTTTAATTGAGCTTCTAGTGGTGGTGGCGATTATTGCTATTTTGGCGGGGATTGTTTTAGTGAGTTTAAATAGTGCTAGAGATCGATCCCGAAAAGCCTCTCTTCAATCAACATTAGCTTCAATTATGCCTACAGCGGCGATGTGCGTTAATGATGGAGGAAGCATTCAAAATCCTACCAGTGCTACTACAGGAGGAAATGATATTTGTGATTTATCTGATATTGATGAAGTGTGGCCAGCTCTAACTCATATTACTGGAGCTTCTTATCAATATAGGACAACTGGTGGTACTTCTATTACTGCTGGAGATGCAATCGCTGATATTGTGGTTTGTTCCGTTTCTTCTGGTAGTTGTACACTTCAATAATCTATTGTTAATTTTATCAAAGAATTTTCTTAGGAACTGTCTTTGGGCTAGTTTTTGATATCGAAAAAAGTTCAGAGGCAGTTTCCCATAAGGAGGTTTTTTGTTTTGGGCATAAAACATTTAAAGTAAATCCTTGACGGTTATTTTTTTTTTGATAGAATACTTTAAAGCTCAATATCCTTAAGGGATAAACAAGCTTTAAGAAGGACTTTGAAAAATTAATCGAAGGGATTGTTTTAAGCATCTTTGTTTTTGGGTGTTTTCGACAGTTTCATTAAAACTAGAAAGGCAGGTGAAACAGATGGCGAATGAAGATTTTGAAAGCCAAGAGGATCTTGGTTTAGGAGGGAAAGTTAAAAACTGGATTCAAGATAATATTCGAATTATAATTTCAGTTTTAATCGTTGTAGTAATTGCTGGTGGAATTTATTCTTATTCCAATCGAAGTCAGGATTCAATTTTTGAAGATGAATTAGCACTTGAAGATGAATTCATGATTGATCAAGATTTTGAAGAAGAGGAATTAGTAGAGTCTCAGGAGGTTGAAGTAGGAGAAGCCGTGGAGGTTCAAATTAATGAAGAATCGGCTGAGGTAGAAACGAAAGCTATTAGTCAAGAGACTGGAGAAGCTTTTGTAGAAACTGCTATTTCAGGAGACAGTAGAACTACTTTAGCTAGAAAGGCTTTGGCCAGCTATTTAGAAAAAAACAATGACTCTGAGTTAACAGCCGAACACAAAATTTACATTGAAGATTATTTACAAAAAAATGTAAGTTATGTAGGAGGTGTTGAGTCTGGAGACCAAATGAATTTTTCTAAAAATTTGATTAAAAATTCTATTGAGAAATCAAAAACACTTTCAGCTGGGCAATTGAGCAATCTAGAAAAATATTCAGCCCGAGTTCCTAGTTTGAAATAGTTAAAAGAAAGTATTAATTTTTTTGTTCCTTACCTTAATTTTTATATAAATTGCGAAACCCCGATAACCATCGGGGTTTTGTAATGGAAATATTTTCAGAGGAGGGCAATGTTTAAAGGAGATGTAATGGGTTTACTTTTTTTGAAAAATCTGTATAATATTTATTTGCTGAAGGAATATAATTCAATTTTGTCTAAATTTAGTTTACATGAAACAAATTTTAATTCGAGGTGCTCGAGAAAATAATTTAAAAAATATTGATATAGATATTCCTAAAAATAAAATTGTAGTAGTTTCCGGGGTTTCTGGAAGTGGAAAAAGTTCTTTTGCTTTTGACACTGTTTATTCAGAGGGCTATCGGCGTTATATGGAAAATTTGTCCAGCCATGCTCATTATTTTTTGAACACTGTTAAAAAACCGGCGGTTGATAAAATAGAAAATCTTTGTCCAGCTATATCAATCGGACAACGATTCAATGGTCAGAATTCACGGTCAACAGTTGGAACGGCTACTGGAATTTATGATTTGCTGAGAGTTTTTTACGCTGAATATGGAAAGCCGTTTTGCCCCAATTGCAACAAAGAAATAAAAAGAAATAGTCCAGATGAGATTATCAGAAAGATTAGTCAGTTGAGAAATAAGAGTCAGGTTCTAGTTTCTTATCCATTTTTCATAAGGACTGATGAGGCTGAGAGAGACTTGAAGGTTATAAAAAACTTGGGTCATTCTAAGTTCATCATAGAGAATAAAGTAGTCAATATTAAAGACCTAACTCTTCAAAAAATAGCTGGTCAAACCATCGAGATTTTAGTGGACAAAATTTTTATTGAAAAAGTTAAACTAGATAAAGAGCGGATTCTGGATTCAGTTCAAACCGCTTTAAAAAAATCTAATAATGAAACTGCTATTGTTCATTTGAATCAAGAGCGAGTGGTTTTTTGCCGAAAATTTAAATGTTCTAGTTGCGATTATTCTTTGGAAAGTTTTAACAAAAAAAACTTTTCTTTTAATTTAGTGGAAGGGGCTTGTAATTGTTGTCAAGGATTAGGAGAGGTTCTTCAAATTGATTTGGACAAGATTATTCCCAACAAAAAACTGTCCATAGCCGAAGGAGCCATTGAGCCTTGGGTGAGATTAGGAGGACGATTAGGAGAGGGCAACGTCAATAGTCAAAAAATGAAATTTATTCAAAATGAATTGAAAATTTCATTAACAGAGCCGATTAGAGAGATTGCTGTAGAAAAAATCGAACAAATTCTTTGGGGCGTCAGTGACGAGAAGGGTGAGAAAAAATTTAAAGGAGTGGCCAATGAATTACTAGAAAAATTAGAAAAAATTGACGCGTCCACTTTTACTAAAAATGAAATTGAAAAATATTTTACTTTAGAAAAATGCGCTGAGTGCGGAGGCAAAAGGCTAAAGAGAGAATTTTTAAATGTTAAAATAGATGGTCAAGGAATCGATCGGTTGGTTGAAATGGAGATAACGGACTTGATAGTTTTTTTGAAAAAACTATCTAAGAAATCTCAAAAGAATAAGGGATGCTTTTTGAAAGAATTTTTTAAAGAAATTATTAGTCGACTTAATCCTTTGGAAAGAGTTGGAGTGGGTTATCTTAATTTGAATCGACCTTGTAAAACTTTGTCAGGAGGGGAGTATCAGAGAATTAGAATCGCCACTCAACTTTACAGTGGATTGAACAGCGTTCTTTATGTTTTAGACGAACCTACGGTGGGGTTACACAGTCGAGATACTAAAAAATTAGTGGATACCTTTCGAGATTTGAAAGGAAAGGAAAATACTTTGTTAGTGGTTGAACATGATAAAGATGTGATTGAGGCGGCTGACTACATTGTTGATTTTGGTTCTAAGGCTGGTGATGAGGGTGGCCGAGTGGTTTTTGAAGGAAGCTACCGAGAGCTATTAAAATCAAATTGTGAAACCGCTCATTTTATCAACAAGAAAAGAAGATTCAAGGCTTATAATAGAAAAGTTGATTTAGACGAAAGCTTGGTTGTCAAAGATGTTCACCATAATAATTTAAAGAATATCAATCTTAAAATTCCTTTGAACTGCATCACTGTTTTTGCAGGAGTTTCGGGAAGTGGTAAGAGCTCTTTGGTAAATGATGTCGTCTCGATTGGTTTGCGGAAAGGAGAGATTCAGAACAGGCGTGCCGAGATTCAAGGTCAGGATAAAATTCAAAAAATTGTTACAGTTAATCAAGCTCCAATTGGCAGGTCACCAAGATCTAATCCAGCTACTTATACCGGAATTTTTAGCTATATTCGAAAATTATTTTCAGAAACTAAAATGGCCGAAGAAAAAGGCTATGGGTCTAATCATTTTTCTTTCAACACTCGAGGGGGTCGTTGTGAATATTGCCAAGGAGATGGAGCCGTTAAAATTGATATGCCATTTTTGGATAATACCTACTCAGTTTGCCCCAAGTGTAATGGTAAGCGCTACAAAGATGATATTCTAAAAATTGAATATCACGGAGTTAATATTGCTGATGTATTAGATATGACAGTTGAGTACGCTTATCATTTTTTTAATGCCGTTGCTCCGATTAAAAACAAACTGAAACTTTTAAAAAGTGTTGGGTTGGGGTATCTGAAACTTGGTCAGAATTCCAATAGCCTATCAGGCGGAGAAGCTCAGCGGATCAAACTGGCTTCTGAGTTAGTTCGAAAATCGAAAGGAAATTGTTTGTATATTTTAGACGAGCCAACAGTCGGGTTGCATTTTAGTGACATTAAAAAACTTTTTGAAGTCTTGAATAATTTAGTAGGGAAAGGAAATTCTGTTTTCGTGATTGAACACAATATGGATGTTATTCGGATTGCAGATTGGGTAATTGAACTGGGTCCAGGTGGTGGTAAAGACGGCGGGAAGGTTATTTTCGAAGGAACGCCAGAAGAATTAGGGAAGGCAGATACGGAGACAGGAAAAATAATGAAAAAAAACTAGGGCTTTTTTATTAAATTATTTCAAAATCCAAATTACTCCAAATTACTCAAGTCAAATCCCAATGTCAAATGCTTAAATTTATTTACCGAAAGGGTGCGAATTCAAAATTTTTGTTATTTAGATTTTGTTACCCGTCTACCGGCAGGCAGGTTTAAGTTTCGATTGCTCGTCTCGTCCGAGGTTTGCCGAAGCGGAGAACAATTTGAGCTTTGGGACAATTCTTGATAAAAATATATGGAAACTAAAAATAGGCAAAATTTAATCAAGCGAGTTTATTTCACAGTGCTATATTTAAATTGCTTAAATCGTCCGCCGACTACCTTTGAAGTTTGGCGGCATTTTTTAGATACCACTCAAGAATCTAATCAGACATCTTTTTGGGAGGTGTCTGTTTTATTAAAAAGTCTTTTGGAGAAGAGAAAGATAGTCAATAAAAAAGGCTTTTGGGGTATTAAAGATAGGAAAAAATTGGCGAATCAAAGAATAATTTATCAAAAAAATTCTTTAAGAAAGATAAGAAAATTGCGAAAGTGGGTGAACATAGTTAAATATCTTCCTTTTATTCGAGGCATTTTTATTACGGGGACTTTAGCTTTGCAAACCTCTTCTAAAAAAAGTGATTGGGATGTTTTAATAATTATGAAAAAAAATCGAATTTGGTTAGGAAGATTAATTCTAACAGCCGTTTTACTTGTAATTGGTCAGAAAAGAACTAAAAATAAGATTGAAGATCGATTTTGTTTAAATCATTATCTGACCGAAGGTTATTTAATTCCTGAAAGTAGGAACGAGTACACGGCTTGCGAATTTGGGTTCGTTGCACCAGTTTTAAATGAACAGTTGTTTAATGATTTTATGCGTTTAAATTGGAATTGGCTGAGACGATTTTCTCCTAATTTTGAAGTAGGAGATAGTCTCGAGGGAGGATTTTTGGTGGATGAAAATAGGGCCAAAAAAGCCCGACGCTTATTTGAAATATCTTTGGAGGTCTTTGGTATAGCGGATTTTTTCAATCGAGTTTGCAAGAAATGGATGGTGGAACGGATTGAAAAAAATCCGGAAACGTTTAAAGAGGGAGCGGTGGTAATTTATAACGATGGGGAGTTGGCTTTTTGGCCGGAGTTTAAAAGCCTTAGTAGTATTGTTAAATTTTAGTGGTTACAAATTCTAAAATATTTCAAGGATTCTTGTACTGCTTCTTGGGGGCAGTTTTTTTAGAATTAATCTTGTCTGCCTCCGCCAGCTGGCGGATTTCAGTTTGGGGAAGCTATTTGATTTTACTTGGAGCCTTGGTGGTGTTTTTATTTGGTTACAAAAAAAGAATAACCCTCTTTTTATTTTTTTGTTTGTTGGGAATATTTTTAGGTTGGTGGAGAACTGGTTGGGAATTGAGCCGAATTTATGAAAGAGCTCCTCAACAATTATCTGGGTATGGATATATTTTTGATATTCCAGAGATTAAAGAAGATTATCAGAAATTAATTGTTTGTCTGGTTGAAGCGAGTGGTAAGGATCAGAAAAATAGTCGTGTCTTAATTCAACCCAACTGTCGAGAAAAAATTGTAGTTTTAAAGGATTTGCATTCAGACTATTCTTTTGGTCAAATTGTTCGAGTGGAATGTCAGTTGAAAAATCCCGAGAATAAACAAGCCAAGTTTGATTATATTAAATTTTTAGCCAAGGATCATATTTATCAAATTTGTCAGAGTGCTAAAGTGGAAAAAATTGATGAAGACAAATATCAGTTAGCAGGGTTTTATAAGTTCAAAACCTCGGCTTATCGTTCTATTTTTAAAATAAAGAATAGTCTAGAACAGAAAATTAATCTTAGTTTTTCCTTTCCTGAATCGGCTTATTTAGCGGGTTTGCTATTAGGCGGGGAAGATCGATTGCCGAAGGATATTCAGGAAAATTTTCGACGAACTGGAACTACTCATACTATTGCGGTATCGGGTTTCAATATTACTATTTTAGCGGGTTTCTTTATGTGGTTGGGGATTTTGATTGGTTTTTATCGGCAAAAAGCTTTTTGGTTAGCGGTGGTTGGGATAACCTTTTTTGTCCTAATGATCGGATCGCCCAGCTCGGCGGTTAGGGCCGGAATTATGGGAATTCTATTGTTATGGGCGGCTAAAAAGGGCCGTTTAGCAGATTCGGTGCAATTAATAATCCTAGCGGGGGCCTTAATGATTGGTTTTTCGCCTTTAATACTGTTTTATGATGTTGGTTTTCAATTGTCGTTTTTGGCTTCGTTATCGATAGTCTTGATTTATGGGCCACTTTCGGAGAAATTCAATATAAAAAGCGATTTTTTGGAGCTAAAATCGATCTTATTAGTGACAATGTCAGCTCAATTGGGCGTTTTAGGGGTATTGCTGTATACTTTTGAGACTTTTTCGCCGATTTCTTTACTGGCTAATTTGTTGATTTTACCGCTGGTTCCTTTGATGATGCTAACTGGCTTTATAACGGTTTTGACGGCCTTTTTTAGCCCATTGTTGGCTAGTTTTATGGCTTTACCAACTCAATTAGCCTTGAATCTTGAAATCGTTGTTATCGAGAAATTAGCTCAAATTTCTTGGGCCAGTTTAGAAATAGGGAATATTGGAATTTGGGGACTGATTTTCTACTATCTAGCACTCTTTGTTTTTGTAAGGTTTTTGCGAAAAAAGGCTAAAATGAACTAAAAACAAATCAAAATTGTCAAGCGATTGTTTTAACCATTTGGCTAAAATATGCTATAATTAGAGCTTGAAATGAGAGACTGGAAAGTTTTTTGAAAAAGAGTTAAATATTTATTTGTCGCTTAAGATTGTGCTTTGAGCGTGGTTTTGAGTGGCAAATAAATATTAATTTAAAAAAGGGGGTTGGTTTGAGACAGAAAGAAAAACTTTTGAATGTAAAGGAATTTGCAAAAGCTTGTGGCAAAAGCCCAAGGACCGTTACTAATAGAGCGAGAATAATCAAAGGCCACAAAAAAATAAAAGGTCGTTGGTATTTCCCTGAATCTTCAGGCAAGGCTTTTACCGAAAGAAAAGCCGGAGCTCCACGCGGAAATAGGAATGGGTTGAAATCGGGTGGAAAATCCAGGGAAGGGATTAGGAAAATTTTGTGGGTGTCTAACAGAGATATTTATGAAATGGAAAAGAAAGCGGTAGCCAAACTTTTTGGTAAAACGGCGATTATTATTGAGACTATTAGTTCAAATCATCAAGCTGAGGTTGTGATGAATGAGTTTAGGCGGGGTAGTTTTGATGAGATCATTATGAGTGATTTCAATTTGACTGTCTGCCATATTATTAAACTGGGAATAAAACCTTTTTTGTCTTGTCGGAGAAAAGGACTCGTGGAGTTTAAACGAGTTCAAGGATTTGAACCCAAATTTTAAAATGAGACCAATTAAGATTAAATCGCCGGGTGATGCAATAGCGTTGCCGGCGATTTTTTTGTGGAAAAAATATTGGTTATCGGTTATTAGCGGATTAAATTGGTGCTTTTTGTTTTGGGGAAATTATGGTAGTATGAAGAATGCTAATATTAAGTGAGAGTAGATATGAAAATAATTAAACGAGAAAATTTAGAAATGATTAAAGGAACTTGTGGAGATATTTGGGAAATGGGTGGTGCTGATAATATGAATGTGGCTTTCGTGAACATCACCAATAAATTTAGACCTCATTTGCATAAAAGAACCGAAGAGATTTATTACATTTTAAGAGGTCGGGGTATCGTAACAATCGATAAAGAGCAGCAAGAAGTTCAAAAAGGGGATCTTATTCCAATTTCTAAAAATAAATTGCATACTATTGAAAAAATATCAGAAAAACCTCTAGAATTGTTGGCAATTACCACGCCAAAATATGACCCAGAAGATGTGATTGAAAAATAATTTATTGATATAAATTTTATAAAAATATATGCAAAACAAAGACCCAGAGTATATTGATTATTTAAAGGAAGTAGGAGAGTTGTTGAAAAAACAGGGAGATGATTTTGAGGAAATTAAAGTTTTGGAAAAACCGCAAAAGGCAGTAGAGGTTTCCGTGCCAGTTAAAATGGATGATGGGTCTTTGAAAGTTTTTACAGCTTATCGAGTTCAGTATTCAAATGCTCGCGGTCCTTACAAGGGAGGGTTGCGGTATCATCCCGAAGTGGATTTGGCGGAAGTAAAATCTTTGGCTTTTTGGATGAGTATTAAGTGTGCAGTAGCGGATATTCCTTACGGAGGAGGAAAAGGCGGAATTGAAGTTGATCCTAAAAGTTTGAGCGAGGGAGAATTAGAAAGATTGACGCGAGGTTATGTGCGAGCGATGGCGAAAAATATTGGAGCTAAAGAAGATATTCCAGCGCCTGATGTTTATACTACTCCGCAGATCATGGCTTGGTTCATGGATGAGTATAGTCGAATTCAAGGCGAGAATGTCCCGGCTATTGTGACTGGTAAGCCGATCGAAATAGGAGGATCTTTGGGGCGAGATACGGCTACGGCTCAAGGAGGGGTTTATGTTTTGCATAATGTTTTAGAAAATATCAAACTTGAAGGAGGAGTTTCAGTAGCGGTAAACGGTTTTGGAAATGCGGGGGCCAACTTTGCTGAAATTGCCGATAAAGAAGGTTATAAGATTGTGGCAGTTTCTGATTCTAAAGGAGGAATTTATGAAGAAGACGGTTTGAATGTTGAGGCGGTAATTAAGCATAAAGAAAAGACTGGTTCAGTGGTTGATATGGCTGGAGCGAAAAATATTTCCAATGAGGAACTGTTGGCTTTGAAGGTAGACGTTTTAGTACCAGCGGCTTTGGAAAATGTTATTCACGAGAAGAATCATCAGGATGTCAAAGCTAAACTTATTTTAGAATTGGCTAATGGACCAGTAAACAAAAAAGCCAGTCAGGCCTTGTTTGAAAGAGGGGTTACAATTATTCCAGATGTTTTGGCTAATGCCGGGGGAGGGGTTGTTTCCTATTTTGAATGGGTTCAGAACTTGCAGAACTTTTATTGGAGTGCTGAAGAAGTTCAAAAAAAACTGGAACCAAAAATGAATAAAGCCACTGATGATATTTGGAAGTTTAAGGAAAAGAACAAGGTTGATATGAGAACTGGGGCGTATGCGCTTGCGGTTAAAAAGATATTGGAAGCGATTAAAATAAAAGGGATATAGCCCTGCGGGCAATTTTCAATTTACAATAAACCAATTTTCAATCAATTTTCAATTTAAAAATTTACAGTGTCAAGCTTCGCTTGCTTTTGATAATTGAAAATTAATTCATTGAAAATTTAATGTAAATTGTAAATTGGTTTATTGTAAATTAACGGAGTTGCTATGAAAACAAAAGTGGGTGCTCATGTATCAATTGCGGGTGGCGTTGCCAATGCTCCTGGGAATGCTCATAATTTAAAATGTGAGTGTTTTCAGTTGTTTACAAGATCGCCGAGAGGAGGGCAGAGACAAGAAATTGATTTGAATAAATTTTTTGGGGATTGTGAAAAATACGGGTATGAAATCGGGAAAGATTATGTGGTGCATTCTCCTTATTATATAAATTTAGCGAGCCTGGATGAGAAAATTTATCAAAACTCAATTCGAATTTTACGAGATGAATTAGAGGTGGCTAGTCAGATTAAATGTCCTTATGTGATTACTCACTTAGGAAGTTCCAAGGATCAGGAGAAGAAAGAGGCTCAGAAAAAAACTTTGAAAAGTTTGGTGGCTATTCATGAAGGTTATGAGAATTCAGCGATGTTAACGTTGGAAATTGCGGCGGGGAGTGGAAATATCATGGGAGATAACTTGGATGAGTTCAAATACTATTTTGATAGGTTAGAGAAGCAGGGTATTAAAGTTGGTTTTTGTTTTGATACTTGCCATGCTTTTGTGGGCGGATATGACTTAAGGACTCCCGAAAAAGTTCAAGCAGTTTTTC
>DAOWHU010000081.1 GCA_030641245.1 bacterium | reverse complement strand
CTACCCTAACAAAATATCTTGTTAACAAATTTCAAAGTTCAAAATTCAAATTATTCTTCGCCTCAACAAGCCTTTAGCGAAACTGGCAGATTTAAAAATCTGAATATCAGAAACTCGCTCGCCCAAGCGAGCGGATTATTTAATCATTTGATATTTGGATTTGATTCGGAACAATTTGGAATAATTTTGATTTTGGAATAACTTAAGAAGTTTTCTTCTTTCTCTTCGCAATAACCCTCTCGTTCTCTGTTAAAAATTGTTTCCTCAACCTAACATTCTTCGGTGTAATCTCCAGATATTCGTCCCCTGACATAATTTCCATTCCTCTTTCCACTGTCAATTCAACTGGAGGAACTAATTGAATCGCGTCATCCGTTCCGGCCGCCCTAACATTAGTTAGTTGCTTGCCTTTGATTGGATTAACCGCGATATCTTCTCCCCTGGAAGTGTCTCCGATTACCATTCCTTCATAAACTTGAGTTCCTGGACTAATATACAAAGAACCTCGCTGTTGCAAATTATACAAAGAATAACCCAAAGCCTTTCCGACAATCATCGAAATCATTGAACCTGTTTCTTTTTTCTCAATTTCACCAGTGTAAGATCGCATCTCTAAAAACCGATTACAAAAAATTCCCGACCCTTTAGTATCCACTATAAATTGCCCTCGGTATCCCAGCAACCCTCGAGTTGGAATCTCAAAAATCATCCTGATAATGTCGTTGACTGGCTTCATTTCGATCATTACTCCTTTTCTCTTGCCCAATCTTTCAATAATAGTTCCGGTATATTCCTCCTTGGCATCAATTGTCAATTCTTCAAAAGGCTCCATTCTTTGTCCATCAACTTCTTTTTCAATCGCCTCTGGTTGAGAAATTTGAAGTTCATAGCCCTCTCGTCTCATATTCTCAATCAAAATAGCAATGTGAAGTTCTCCTCGGCCAGAAATTTTATAATGATCATTGGGAGAAAAATCTATTTTTAAACCCACATTAACCTCGAGCTCTTTTTCTAAACGCTCCTTAATTTGTAAATTAGTCACTAGATCTCCCTCTTGCCCCGCAAAAGGAGAACTATTAACCAAAAAATTCAAAGTGATCGTTGGCTGATCGATTTCAATACTAGGCAATTTTTCTTGATCAGGATTTTGACAAATAGTTTGGCCGATATAGACGTCTGGCAAACCAGCAATAATCACAATATCTCCCGAAACTGCCTTCTCAACTTCCTGTCTTTGGGTACCAACAAAAGTAAACAGTTTAGTGATCCTAGCTTTTGATATTTCGTCATTCTCTTCTTTGATATAAACCTCATCTCCGACCTTAATCATTCCTTCATAAATTCTGGCTACTGCTAATCTACCTAGAAAATTATCATAAGCTAAATTAAAGGGTTGCAAACGGAATTCAAGTTTTTCTTCTTGATTTTCTGGAAGTGAGGCCGAACTAACTTTTTCTAAAACAATGTCCAATAACGGAAATAGATTTCCTGTTTGATTATTCAAGTCTAAAGTCGCCATACCACTTTTAGCATTAGCATAAATAATTGGAAAATCCAACTGATCATCGCTAGCTCCTAAATCTAGAAAAAGTTCATAGACCATTTCCTCAACCGCTTCCGGTCGAGCAGCAGGTTTATCAATTTTATTTAAAACTACAATCGGCTTTAATCCTAAATCTAAAGATTTCTTCAATACAAATCGGGTTTGAGGCATCGGACCTTCCTGAGCATCTACTACCAAAACTACCGAATCAACCACTCGCAAAACTCGCTCTACTTCTGAACCGAAATCGGCATGCCCAGGAGTATCCACAATATTAATTTTGGTATCCTTATAGTTCAAAGAAGCATTTTTGGAATAAATAGTTATTCCTCGCTCCTGCTCTAAAACATCAGTGTCCATAGAGGAATCATCCAGAACCATCCCGGTCTGTCTCATCAAAGCATCAGTTAAAGTTGTTTTGCCATGATCCACGTGAGCAATAATGGCAATATTTCTAATTTCCATTTATATATTTATAATAAAAAAATCGTCTAAACGCATTTTTATAAAGTCCGAATAGACACCTTACCTTATAACAAAAACCAGTATTTGTCAAAAAAATCTCTTCTCTAGAGATTTTTTTAGATTCAGATTTATTCACCACCCAACCAACTAATCCCCGCTAGCTTATTGCCATGTCCGCCTCTGAAAGATTAGCTTTTCCTTGATCCCTGCTCTCCTGGCTTGTCATCATCTTCTCATACCTCGCCTTAATCTCATTTTCTACGGTATCGCGATCTCGACCATTCTTATAGCGAGAATATTCCTTAAAAGCATCTCTTAACTCTTCGCTTCCAGATTGAGGCGGATAAGTTTTCATATCAAATGGATCAGAAGATTGATTATTAATCAATAATTTAGTAAGACATTGAAAATTGTTGGCATTGATTAAATCGTCTGCATCAAAAACCGGAGCAAGTTGTTTTTGCAGAAAATCAGCGTCTTCCGCTCCCACTCGAAAAGCGCTCATTGAACCAACATTTCCAAAAACGGCTTTGGAAATATCTTCTGAAAGTTGCCCGATGTATTGATGAGCAATCGTTAGGCACAGTCGATATTTTCGAGCCTCTGCTAAAATCTGAGCGATTGAATCAGTGGTAAAATTTTGAAATTCATCAATATACAAATAGAAATCATTTCGTTCTGCTTCTGGAATTTCTGTTCGAGATAAAGCCGCCATCAATAATTTACCAACTATAATCATTCCCAACAAATGACTATTAATTTCACCGATTTTCCCCTTGGATAAATTTACCAACAAAATTTTCTTCTCATCCATAATTTTTCTAAAGTCCAAAGTACTTTCTTGCTGAGCAATAATCGGACGCATCATATCGTTAGAAATGAAGCTAGTAAGTTTAGAATTGATATAGGGCGCAATATTTTCTAAAGAAGCATCCCCTCCCGCTTTCTCGGCTTCTTTCTGCCAAAAATCAATCACGGTCTGATCTTTGCAAAGTTTTATTTTTTCTTTTCTAAATTCCACGTCTCGAAAAACTCGAGGCACCTCCATTAAAGTCGAACCAGTCTCGGGACTATCCATAATTAAAAGCAAGGCATTCCGCATATACTGTTCAAACATCGGGCCACCAGTTTGTTTCAGATCATAAAGCTTGTCAAAAATATTAAGTATTTCGTTAATTACAAAAGTCTTTTGCTCTGGATATTTTTCGTCATATTGAAGCATATTAAAGCCAAACGGCCGTTCAGTATCAGAAGGATCAAAATAGATTACATCCTCAGCCCGCTCTTTGGGAATACACTCCAAAACATGATCAATCAAATCGCCATGGGGATCAATAATGCACATTCCTTCTTTATTAATAGCGTCTTGTTTGGCCATCTCCTCAATAAAAGCCGATTTACCTGTCCCAGTTTGTCCGATAATATACAGATGTCTTCGACGGGCGTCACGATCTAATCGAATTTCCGTTTCCGTCCCTCTAAAATCACTAAAGCCCAGCTTGAGTCCTTCCTTCGGAATATCAACTGGTGGTGGAGCTGCTTTGGATTTCAGCCAATTTAACTTAGGTGTTTCAGTAGTAGAAATCGGAAAATGAAAAATACTAGCCAGCTCTTCCACATCTAAGGTAATCCTTCGAGAAGGCATAAAATACCGAAAAATAAAATTGTAGGCTACTTTTCTAGAATTTTTGCTTTTATCTCTAACCGCTACAAATTTATTCAAATTAACATCTTCGAATTGAGTAAAAGAATTTTCTAATTGGCTTAGAATTTCTTCTGCTCGTTTTTCAGTTTCGGCTGAAGCTAAAAGCCTGATATTAACATCGAACCGAGTTTTGTTAATTTTATTTTCAATTTGCTTGATAACGTCGTTCTCTTCTGGGGTCAAATTCACTAACATTTCTTGTTCCTTGCTAGACCCTTTAAAAATTCCTTTAAACATATCCATAAAAAGTCCGCTACTAGCATCCTTCAAGCGCTTCCCCTTTTGCATTTCTCGAGTTATCTTTTCCCCTCGGCTCTTAATAGAAGTGGAGGTCGATTTTCTAAAAACAACTTGGAAGGAAGCTCCTTCTTCAACATTTTCTAATTTCGAAAGAGTGTTGGTAATATTATGCAATGGATCAGATTCTAGATGCTGATAAGTTTTGATCGGAAAAACGTGTTCTTTTTTTAGTTTAATAAAGCTACCCTTGGTAACTCCATCGGGACGAAAAATTGTATAATCATCCACTCTTTCAATATGAGCACTGGGATAAAAACTGTGAATTTGTTTTTCTACCAACTCTTTCAATTGCCGAGGCATTGAAACATAAAAAGAAATCTGCTCATCGTCAGAAGGAACCGCCATCTCCAAGGTTATCTGAGGAGTTCCATAGAAAAAACTCATAATAAAATTCCTCTTGATTTTAGTTTCCGAAAAAGTGGCTATTAATTGTTCCATAACAGAAATTTCCTCTTTTTCACTTTGAGTTCTTTTCTCGGAATCTAGATTTGCTGGTTTCTTAGGCTTTACCACCCGAACAACATCTAAAGTTGAATTTAAAGATCGACTAATTCGAACCTTAGCCAATAAAAAAGTCTCCAATAAAAACCAGCCGGTAGTAAAAACCGCCACTCCGCCGGTCACGAACATTAAAATTAAAGTTGTAGTTTCCATTTCCATTTTTTCCTCCTATTTAAGGATTGCTCCCAAACAATCCCTTGTTTATATTTTTTCTATAAATCCTTTTTTTATCAAAACTTCTCTTAGTTCTTCTTCATTGATCAAACGATCATGCATCTCATCCAAAACATAATTGCTATTCAAAGCCCGAGCTACTTTCAAGGCCGTTTTAGGACTATCTTGAGTAGCGATTTCAGTCAATTTTTGAATTTGATCTTCCACCTTGTCTAGTCCGGCTACATCTTTAACATGATGCTTTATCTTCTCATCTTCCTTCTGTGTCGTCGAAGCACTAGAAGCGATTTGGTCTTCAGCTTGCTTGATTTTATCTTGAGCCTTATTTTCCCCTTGCTCAAAGCCTGGCTCAGCAGTCTCTGGAGAATTTTCTTTTGCCACTTCTCCTTTTTCGCCAACCGATTCTTTATCGAGATTCTCTTCCCCTCCTAAAATTTTCTCTTCGCCCATTTTTTTTAAAAAATAATTTTTAAGTCGTTAAAATTTCCTTCCTGCAACCAACCGTCAAACCCGCAGAAATTACATTGCTAATTGCTAATTGCTTTTTTTCGTAGCCATTTTTTCTATTTCAGTTGACAAGTCTAACTCCTCACCAGCCACTTCTTTATTTTCCACTTCGTTCTCTTCTAAAATCTGAGCTTCCTTTTCAACCTGTTCTTGCTCAATCCCACTCTGAGCTGATTTCTCCTCCGCTACTGCATCAGTTGGACTTAGTTCAATCACAGGTTGAGTCTTCTTGACTGGTTCAGATTCTTCTTTCTTGGGCTCTGCCACTGGTTCAATCGGCTTCGGAACAACTTCTGGTTCAACTGGTTTAACAGGAGTCTCTACTGCTTCTTTCGTTTCTACCACTTCCTCTTTTACTTCCTCAATTTTTTCTTCTCCTTTCGACTCTGCTACTCCAGCATTCTTCAAAGTTTGTTTCATAAAATCGCTGGCTCCTTTTTTGTATTCCCCGATTTCTTCTAAAATCATATCCTCCACTCCAGGAATATTTTCCTCTAAATACTTATCTAGTTGCTCAGGATTTTCCTCCGCTTTCTCCAAAATGGTCTTAAACTCGTCCTGTTTTTCTTCGGGAAGCTCTTCTACAATTCGAAGCACAATCCTTTGTTGAAGAATTTCCCCAATTTGAATCAGTAGTTCCTCTTTTTGGGATTTTTCCAGTTTATCAATCCCCAACTCCTTTATTAAATCAATCTGAGCAGCTTCTATTTTTTCTTTTAACTTTGACATCATATTTTTTTAATTTTTATATTATTTTCAACTTTACAAACTTTTTAACCTTGCCTGCCGGCAGGCAGGTTTACAAACTTTCTAACTTCAATCTTTCGGCTCGTTTAATAAAGTCCTCCACAGTTTCAGCCGGACTCAAATTACTAGCTGCTCTTGGAGCTTCCTCAGTTTCACCGATAAGGCTAACTATATAATCTCTTAGTTGTTCCCGATTATTAATCTCAGCTTGATCTAATTTACTAACTGGCGCGGAAACTCGATCTGGTTCACCAGCTAATTCAGCCCCAGTTAATCGATCGGCTCCTAACGGCTCACCATAATTTTTATCAAGAATATCTACGGCGCTTTTATTTTTCATCACATCCCATTCTTCCGATTGACTTCCAATCAAATGCTCATAAATTCCTTGCACTTTTTGCTCTACTGCATTATCGACTTGTTGGCTTATTTCTGCTGCAGATTGCTCAAGATCACCCTCTAGGTCACCGTCATTAACCTCTAAATCATCAATATCACCGCCCGCTTGTCGATGCACACTTTGGCTGTCTAAATTATTTTCATAAATCTCTTCATTGGTGGCAACTTTATCAGCATGTTCCGCAACATCTGCTTCGTGTGCTTCCTGGTAACTTGGTCTAGCTGGATTATTTGCTTCCAGAACATTCGGCTTTTGCGTCTCAAATCGCTCCAACTGCGAATCATCGACAAACCCTGGAATATCCAATTTACCATCCTGCAAATTGAAATCCGCGCCCACTGCCATATGTCGATACCGCCAATCCATAAATTCATCCGCCCGAGCCTCACTCATCCCGTGATTATCCATCAAATCTTTAACCGCTCCCTCTCGAAATCCTACCAGAGCTTTTCCAACTGCTTGCTTATCACCATCAAAATGATCGCTCAAACTATTCCAAACATTTCCGCCCTTCTTTAGTTCAAAGTCATTATTTAATAATCCATATTCACTGCCAAATTGTTTATCCTCGTTCACCTTGTCGGCTATTACCTGAGAATCAGATTGTTCAATATCTACACCATCAATATGATCTTTGGTAGTACCTTTCATTTCTTCCAATGCATCTTGTCCATCAATATGATCTTTGGTAGTACCTTTCATTTCTTCCAACGCATCTTGTCCATCAATATGATCCTTGGTGGTGCCTCCTACTTTTTCAAGAGCATCTGCCCCGTCTACATGATCTTTCGACAGACTTTCAACGCCTGTTGCTCCTGGCTGAGGTGGAATACCATCTGCATCAATTCCTGTTGCATCTAAATTACCAATTGCATTTGATATATGACTTCCGGCTTCATTCAAAACATCGTTGATCTCCATTCCCACGATCACACCAGCCGCCAAAGCAGACGTTCCTAAAAATGTCGCTGTAACCCTTTTAGTATTTCTAATTGTTTTATTATATTTATCAATAGCAGAAAAAATATCGGCTTCTCCTTGTTTTCCTTCAAAACTTTTCACTAAGTTTTTTTTCTTCCCTTTTTCTGCTAATTTTTCCACTCCTTTTCCCACTAAACCTGAAGCTCCTGATAATGCGCCTAGAACAGCTCCAGCAGCAGCTCCTGTTATTCCACCCGCAGCTAAAGCATTTCTAACGACAACTAGGCTTAAATTCCCCACTCCAAAAATTGCACTGCATGCAACAGCGCTACCAGCTACTGCAACTCCAACTGTGCCACCAACACCTACAGACAAAACACATCCCATGGCAAATTTTTGCTTAAAAGACAGCTTACTATGCCATTCTCCATATTTAGCAAAAAGACTTTTCTTTTTTTCCGATAAAGCTT
>DAOWHU010000097.1 GCA_030641245.1 bacterium | reverse complement strand
TAATTTTGAATTTGTAATTTTTAATCAATGAATAAAGAATTTGTAAAAAAAGTTTTTGTTAATATTTTACAAGTCGTGATAATTTTTATGACGGTTTTTGGAGTGCTAATAACTTTTGAATACGTTCAACAAGGAAATAACAGAGAGGAAGAAATGTCTAAGGTTTCTCTTTATCAGAAAAGGCCTGATGGAGAGTTGGTCAGAGTTTTAGGAGAAACAGCTCAATCTTACGAGGGTGATCGGTTTATAGTTCAAGATATTACGTTGGGAGGGGAGACTTTGATGGCTATGATCGCGGATGATAAAACCAGGGGAATAGAAATTTCTCATCTCCAAGGCCGGCTTTATCAGTTTAGCGAGGATGAGGATGTGAATTATTATGCCTCTTGGCAGTCCAATAAGCCGACTCTTTCCGCAGTCAGTTACAAAAAAGAATCGGATGCTGAGTTTAAGGAAGTGTCGGAAGATAATTTTGGCTATGTTCACACGGTGATTTTGTCAGATATTGATTTTTCGAGTGTCTATCACTATGTGATTAAAAGCAGGGATCGCTGGGGAAAGGAAATTGAGACAGGGCAATTTGTTTTTTATACTGGTGCAGAAGAGGCTTCATTTTTTCAATTGCTAGAAGAATCGTTTGGAGAGGTTTTTGGGTGGATGGCGCGGTGAGCAAGCAAATTTTAAGTTTTAAATTTTAAATTTTAAATCAATTTTAAAGCATAAATGTTGAAAACGAATGGCAAGGGTTATGACTTTGAAGAGAGAACGGCGAAGTTTGCCGAGGGAGTTATTTCATTCGCGAGAACTTTGAAGAAGGATACCGTTAATCTTCCGTTAATAAATCAATTAGTAAGGTCAGCTACTTCGATTGGAGTAAATTACATGGAGGCGAACGGAGCAAGTTCGGAAAGAGATTTCAAAAATAAAATTAGTATTAGCAAAAAAGAAGCCAGAGAAACAAAATTTTGGCTAAGAATAATTGCAAAAGCGAATACAGAGAAAGAAGAGAAATGCAGAGAACTATGGAGGGAATGTCAAGAGTTGACTTCAATATTTTCAAAAATTGTTTTAACGATAAATAAAAAGAAATGATTTGGAAATTAAGTCATTTAGATTTCATTTAAAACTTAAAACTTAAAATTCGAACAATACGGTTCAATTTTTTTTAAGCCTTGAGATCATCAAAAAGATATTCCGAATATCTTGTTAGAAGGCATGGTTAAGTCAAGAAAACAGCGGGTAGCTTTTTGAAAATATCTTTAAAAAGTTATCCGTGAAAAGCATCAAATTTTTATTTGGTGGTTTTTTATTTTTGTGTTAGAATTTAACCAGTTTGAAAGATAAATAAAAAAATCTTCCGAGGTTTGGTTTATGGTTTATTTATGTCCGAAACAAAACCTAGTGGAGGGTTAAGATTTATTCAAAAATGGAGCTAATTCAAACAAAAAAAATAATAGAAAAGATAAAGGCTATTCTAAGCCTAAAACAAAGGATAATTCCTGGTAAGGGAGGCGGTTTGGTTGTGGCTTATTTTGCGTTTTTATTAACTTTAATTTTCTTTTTAGCTCCAATTTCAGTTCGGGCTACTTCTGACGTAGATCTTTCAATGTTTGTGATGGACAGGGAAATTAGTAGACCTTTGGAAGGAACTTATAGTGTGGTATTTACGATTTATGTTGAAGGTTCCGAAAATATTATTTGGCAGGAGATCCAAGAGGTGGAGGTCAACTATGGTTTAATCAAAACTACATTGGGGAAGGTTAACATTTTGCCCGTTGATCTTAATCCGCTTGATAGTAGTTATTTCTTGGGGATAAAAATTGGAGATGACAGAGAGTTGGAACCTCGGAAGAGAATTTCTCCTAGCCTGTTTGCAGTTTCCTCAATCTATGCTCAAACCGCTGGATCTTTGGAGGGCAACACAGTAGGGGAAAGTGAAGGCGACTTGATGTTGCTTGGTAAAAGTGGAGAAGTAGACGAAAGTTTCTTACCTGGGGACATTTCTTACTTGGGTGATGAGATTGATATTTCTTCGGAAACAAACTTAGACGTTTCAGGTTCGTTATTAAGTCTTAGCGGTGATACGCTTTCAGTCAAAGAAGGAACTCTTACGGATGGACTTTTGTGTGCCTATGTAGCTGGAACTGGATTGGTTTGTAATACTTCTACTGGAACAGTCGGAGCTAATTATTATTTAGATGGAGCAAGTTTTAATACTGGTACTGGAGATTTGACCTTGAATGTTAATGGAACTTCTGATCAAGTTGTTGATCTTGATGGTCGATATTTGACTGTAGCTCATGATCCAGTGACAGTTTCTGATACTTCTACTATTGATTTAACTCTATCAACCCAGCTTCTTTCTGCGGATGTGGTAGCTGACTCTATCGGAGACACCCAACTCACTTTTAACACTGGACAACATTTAACTACAGCTAGTTCTCCAACTTTTGCTGCTCTAACAGTTAACGGCAATATTATCGTCACCGGAACAGTCGACGGAAAAGACATTGCTACTTACGCGGCGATGTTGAATGAAGTAGAAACTATTACCGCTAATTGGGTTAACACCGCTAACCCTTGGGATGTCTCAACCGAGACTAATCTAGCGGTAGGGAGCGGAGTAACTCTAACCGATGATACTTTAACAGTAACCGTTGCGGGAGGTTTAGCTCAAACTGCGGGAGGATTAACCACTACTGGAATTCTAGAAGATTTGAACACTCTTGGAGCAGCTGCTTCTGATGGTCAATTTATTGTGGCTACTGGAATTGGAACTTTTGCTTATGAAGCTACCTCAGTAGCTAGAACCTCTCTTGGGTTAGGAACTATTGCTACTCAAGACTCTAATAATGTTTCTATAACGGGAGGATCAATAACTGGCATTACTGATTTAGCAGTAGCCGATGGCGGAACAGGAGCGAGTACGCTTAATGATTTGATTACTTTAGCAACCCATACAACTGGAAATTATGTGGCTACCATCACTGGAGGAACCGGAATTGATTCCACTGGAGCAACTACCGGAGAAAATATTTCTCACACTTTAAGTATTGATACCACTGAAATTGGAACCACCACTTGGTACGAC
>DAOWHU010000080.1 GCA_030641245.1 bacterium | reverse complement strand
TTTTAATTTTTAATTTGTTTGTTTCTTGTGTCCTTCGAGTCAACTTTCCTCAAAAGGTAAATTGGAGGGAGCTTGGCTTTTCTTGGCCTCTACCCGACCAAGCGCACTAGAGGTAACGGTCATAGTCGGAAAATGATAAAGAGTCGCCAATTCCTCGGCAGTTAAAGTATAACTGATTCCAGCTCGATCCATTCCTCTGAAATCGTTAACCATTTTCCGTTGTTTGTATTGTAACCGAGTAGCTTGAAAATGATAATTGGCAAAAGTTTTGGTTCGATTATCCGGTAACAGCGAATTTAAATTATTATCATTAAACTGTTTAATACTTCCCATAAATCCACCTACTCCAGTAGCTTTATTAAAAGAATCCCGTTTGCCAAGATAAACAAAACGAACAGTGCTTTTATAGGCCACTCGAGCCAAACTATTTTTAATAGCCTTAATCACATCCTGTTGGCCTGGTGGTAGTTTGTTAATATTAAAGCCTCCTTCGATCTCGCCTCCACTCTCTTCAATGGCTTCCTTCATAATCTCCTTCATTTTTTCATTGGCCTGGGGAACACAGTCCGGTTCGTTTTTAGGACTAAAAATAATTTGAAACCAAAGTCGCTCATCTTTGCCAAGCTTACTCATCACTTCCATTAACGACCCCAATGGGTCAATGGCTTCACCGGTGATATCATCTTGAAATTCCTTATGAGTTCTAAGAGGAATACAATCAGGCTTCAAAAGTTTCAAAACCGTTCCCCAAACATCCCAATCTTTATTAGGAACATTTTTAGGAGCATCTAGGGTATAATTTTCTTCTACTCGAATCTCTGCTTCTGGATATTGAGCATAAATTAGAGATTCCATCAAATGCTGTCCCATCTTGGGACAACGAATAAAGAACCGAACCCCATGTTCTCCATCTCCAGCGATTTCAAAAGAAAATCGATCTTGGCCAACTCGCCAGCCACAATAAGTTTCAAAAAAATTAGGTTTACTCCAGGTGTGCAATCCGGTAAAAACACTTTCCATGCTTTTAGGCCCTTTTTCAATATTAGGCGGAGGAATAACGTGAAGAAAAATGTATTCCTTGCTTTTAGCAGTCCGAAAAGTTGTCCAACGATATTCTCCCCAGGCTCGATCATACATAATCCAAATCGGAAAGGGCAACATAAACCACCAAGTATTTTTGATAATTCTCCAGGCATCACCAAGAACCACGTAATCGCCCGAAGTAATAAAGATATAAATCACCACAACCAAAACAATTCCCATTGCTATTAGGAATAACAAAAAACGTTCATATTCTTTGTCGGTGCTTCTGTTGAAGAAACCCATCTTTGTTTTTTTTTATTATTTATCCCAAGACTGTTTGAAAATAATTTCGTGGAATTTTCTATTTAAACAACAATTTGAAAATAATTCTTTATCTTAAAAAATATTTCCCTTCGCCTTTTTTAACAAAATGTTCCTGATCAGCTAAATTCACTAAGATAGTGGTTCGCTTTACTTCTTTGTGGCTAAAAACATGATCGATGATTTCGTCGATATGAAGAGGATCTTGTTTTTTTTCAAATAAACTAACGATGATTTCTCGAACAGTTCCGCCTTTTAGTCCCCATTCGCTCAAACCATAAGTCCCCCGGCCTACTAACACAAATCGATCATCTTTGATTAATTCATTGTGAACAGTCTGAGGTAAGGACCTTTTATGAGTCCAATAGATATTGATATGATCAGCAATCTTCCTAAAATGAAGAGGTTTCTTTTTCTTTTTTAATACCAAATAGGCCTTTTCTTTATTACCTCTTTCAGAAACTGATCGCCAGTTTTTGATTCCCCATTCACCCAATAAATTCCGCTTTAATTGCTTATCAATTAGTAAAAACATGCTCATTTTTCGATCTCCATTTTCATTCGTAAAAACACTTTTCCATTTAGTTTCGAAGATCATCTCTTTTATATCTTTTAGTTTAATCGATTTCTTTATTTCGTTCAACTGATTAATTACAAATTGATTGAAGGATTCAATCTCTTTTTTCTTTATACCATTTTTAAGAGTCCAAAAACTGTTGTTTTTAAGAGTGGCTTTATTGAAGACTAATTTAGAACTACATTTTAAGAGCAACATTATTTTGTTTTTTTGAACCTGGTCTAAGCCAGAAATTAAATACTCCCCAACGGCACTTTGAACACACAGACCACCCTGTTTGATGATAATCTCTTTGACCTTATCAATAACATCGTTAAAATCTGAATCTTTTTTAGACTTTTGAAGCTGTTTTAAAGCATTGGCTTCAATTTGTCGAACTCGTTCTCGAGTAATTTTTAAGCTATCGCCAATCTTACTTAAAGACTGCTTTTTTTCTTGCTCCAAACCAAACCTAGCCACTAAAATATTAGTAGACCGTTTGTTAGTCTTTTTTAGCAAAGTTTCAGTTACTTTATTGATTATCTCTTTGTTAATTTTGCTCATTTATTTAAAAAAATTACTCTCAACTATTTTTTAAAGCTGTCTCCAGCCACTCTTCAAAATGAGGCTATCGAACGACCACTCATCGAGAAATAACCCCAAACCAGAGGATATCTGAGAATAATCTTTTAGTTCGTAAATTAATTATTTTGAGACTGCTTCCAAACTCGCTTTTCGAATTAAATTTATAAATTTTGAGCGAAAATTGGAGTTTGAAAACAGTCCCATTCTAGACTGCCTCAACCATAACACAAATTTTAATATGTGTCAATGAAACTTAACGATAAAACCTGTTTTTTGTCAATAAAATCCTCTAAAACCCTTTATTTGTGCAGTCTAACAAAATATTTCCTCCAAAAACGAACACGACAAAATATCTTTTTGCCCTCTTGAAACGCAAAAACGACCCTTGATTGTCAATGGAGGTCGTTTTCAAAGTGGAAAAACCCAAACGGTTTTTCCATAATAGGGGAATTTGGGAAATATTTTTTAAAATAAAAAAGCCTATATATCAAAGCCTTTGCTTTGCTAAGGCTCTCTTTAATCACGCCTTTTAAACTTCCATGATTTTCTGAGTTTTATGTATCGAGTGCCAACAACGGCTGCTTTGAACTTTCTTGGATTAACTTCCCGTTTAATTATTTCACCATCCAGTTTTTCAAAAACCAAAATAAATTTCTGAGTATACCCTGGTGAAAAATCACTATCATTAGTACTTTTAAACCCGTATTCTTTTTTGACTCGTTTTTCTTTCAATATCCCCTCCCAACAATAAAACCATCTCTTAAGCGCCAAAAATACGATAAAGGTAATGAACACCGAAAGAAAACCGAATATAACAATTATTTCATACATATCTTTACAAAAAACATTATTTGTAATGATAGCAGTTAAATAACTTTACAGCAAGGGATTGATGGAGATTTGGGATGTTTTTAATTGATTACCACCAGAATGGTCAGCATTCTGGTAGTAATAAAGGGTCTTTAGGATAAAAGTGAGAGAATTTTGGACTATTCGTCAAAAGGGGTGGAATAGGCTAAACACCCCAAAACGATCAAGGTTTTGGGAAGATTGAGGGAATTTTGATCGTGAAGGACGCCTGCCTGCCGGCCCGCTTCACCAAGGCTTCAGCGAGACAAATAGGCAGATTAGAACTTTTTTTGAAATAAAAAGGTGATACAGAACATAGTTCTCTGTATCACCTTTTCTGACTAATCCGTTACTTTCGACTTCATCATTTTTCGACATCGGTTAAATTATTGACTTCAATCTCAAATTGTTCATCCAAGATATCATAAAATGTCTGCGTTTCCATTCCCTCTAAATCAAAATCGTAAAAAGGATCATCTTCGTCGCCTTTATTCGAAATCTCGAAAAAATATTTCAATTCATCAAAAAAAGAATAACTGAAAACAATTACTTCCGTGCAAGTTTTATCTTTTCTCCAGGGAAATACAATAATATCATAATCCTTTGAACGGTAGGCATTAAATATATCCCTTACAGATTTTTCTCCCTGTTTTAAAAGCCGATCCACCTCTAAAATTTTTAATTTTCTTTTCTCCATTTTTTTACTCTCCCCTTTTTTTATTTCAACTTTATCAATAAAAAATTCCGACCCTGCACAATAAGATCAGTCGAATAGTCTACCAGTTTAGAAAAAGTTTGTCAAATGGAAGAGAGGGAATTGAAGGGTCTCACCTCTCCGGTGAACACGGCAAGTTGTTGAGCTCTCCACCTCTCCGACGAATCATTAAACGCTTCTCTGCCTCTTCGGCGAATTAAAACTCCCCCAGACCTGCCGGCAGGCCCGCTTCACCAAGGCTTCAACGAGGCGAGTAGGCAAATTAGAACTTTTTTTGAAGGAATGGTAAAGATATTGAATTTTTAGACTTTAAAAAATAAATTAAAAGAAGGGTTTTGCTGTTTTACAACAAAACCCTTCTTAAATCTAAAATTCAACACCAGCAGGATTCGTGGATACAATCTTGACATTTTCCGTTTGTATCGAGCACTAATCCATGAGTGGGACATCTTTTTTGTTCGGTTTTTTTATAATTATAATCTTGATGAGTTTCTAGGCATCCTTCTTTAGGACATTCATATACGCTTCCATAAATATTTTTCTTTTTATACTTCATCAATGTTTGATGGATGGGACAATTTTGCATAATATGCTCTCCTTTTTTTATGAAACTTTAATCGAATCAGAAATTTATGAAAAAACACCAACTTTGTCTAATAAGACCAGTGAGATAGTTTACCAAGAAAAAAAAGATCTGTCAATTATTACCGCAAAAAATCAGTTCAAACCCCACGCTTCTCCAACAAAAAATAAGGCTTTAATAAACCTTACTTTGTCTGCACGGGGTCGTGAAGGACGTTAGAACTTTTTTTGAGAAGAACGGTGAGGATATTAAGATTCCGGATTTAAATTAAAAAATACGACATTGATAATATCCACAATTTAATTATCATTATGACTCATTTTGGT
>DAOWHU010000047.1 GCA_030641245.1 bacterium | reverse complement strand
TGGAATAATTTGAATTTTGAAATTAATCGTCTGGCTCAACTCCTACTGAATCTTGGCTCTAAATTCTTCCCTATTAACCGCTAATTACTATTAATTAAAAATATACCGGCGATTATCGATCCAACTCCCACCAACTTCAAGAACAAATTCATCCAAGTAATTTTCTCCCGAACAAAATTTTTGAAAAAGATCGCCGCCAAAGTGGCTAAAACGAAAGTAAATAAATATTGAATTGAAACTAAGGCGTTGATTAAAACCACGCTTCCTAAAGAAATAGAATAATTAACTAAAAAAGTTCCAATTCCGGCAATTGTTTTTGCTCCAACTACTAGACCAAAATTTCGCTGACTGATCTTTTTTTGCTTTTGAGAAAAACTCTGTTTGATAACCTCTCTGAACCGAGACGAAAGCAATAGGCCTAAAGCACTTAGGAACACTCCTATTCGGCTAAAAACATAACCAGTTATAAAATTCTGCCGATCATAAACATCTTTCATTACAATCAAGGCCAATGCCATCAAGATTCCTGCAAAAATTACATTTTTATAACTGCTAAAAAGCCTCTTTTTATAAAACTTAAATGAAATAAAAAACCCGCCCATTACCAATAAGGCTATTCCTAGTAATTCGATTATTAAAAAATCCTCTTTTAACAAAAAATGTCCCAAGATAAAACTAGCCAAGGTAGTAATAGCACCATACAGAACAAAAACTCTGGAAGCACTGGATTTTTCCAAAGATTTGTATAGAAAGATAAGGGCTAAATAGAAAATAACTCCCGCTATTAATGATTCAAAGAATAGAAAACCACCGAACCATTTCAGCCCAAAAGGAGCAAAGAAAACTCCACTCAAAGAAAGCAACCCCACGTAAAAGGAAAAGAGTTGCCAGCTTTTGACTTTCTTGGTCAATAAAGCCTTAGCAATAACCGCTTCAACCGCCAAAAGTAAATAGCCAGTAACCGCAAAAAAAAGCCAGTTCTCCATTTTTTATTTTATTTTTTAATTTTTCCCACAGCATTATTCTTTATAATTTTCTGGTATTCAAAATAAGATTTCCGGGGTTTTCGTTCTAATGTTTTATAGTCAATTTCGATTAGCCCAAAACGTGGCTCATACCCATAAAGCCATTCTAAATTATCCACCAACGACCAAAAGTTATATCCTCTCACGTCAACTCCTTCTCTTATAGCTTTATGGACAAAACTCAAATGATTTTTAATGAATGCTATTCGTTCTGTGTCATTAAGCCCCTTTCGAGTTGGTCCACCATTTTCAGTAATATAAATTGGTAATTGAAATTTTTTAGAAGCCTCTTTTAACACTAAATAAATTCCCTTGGGATAAGTTATCCATTTCATCACATTATCTTCATCTTCTTCAATTGTAAAACCAAAATATTTTTGTCCCCTAGGGTCAATTTTAAAATTTCTCAATTCAAATTTAATTTTTCCCAATCGATAATAATTAATACCGACATAATCTTGATAATTCTTTATTTTGTTACCCAATAAATCTATCCGAAACCACTGCGCAATTCTGTTTATTAAATTTAATAAAATTCCAGATCCTTCTGATTCATACCAGTTGTAAAGATAGGTTATGCCGACTTTCGCTTCTGGTTTTATTTGATGAATTATTTTATATGAAGCTTTATGAGCCCCAGCAACGTTTTTTATCGCTCGAAAAAATTTCAGCGGATTTTTTTGTCCAGGAGGGAAAACTCCACCAAGATATCCCTGTCCCAACGGCACCATTGGTTCATTAAAGGTAGCAAAAATATCGATCAAATCACCAAACTCTCTTGTTACTTTTTCAACATATCTAGCAAAAATTTCTACTGATTTTTCTTTATGCCAACCATATTTTTCTTGAAACCAAAGAGGACTAGTCCACCACCAAAAAGTTACTTGCGTTTTAATGTTTCGCCTCTTTAAATCCTTAAAAATCTTACGATAATGTGAAATAGCTTCTTCGGAAAAAACTCCTTCTTTCGGTTCGATTCGCGCCCATTCAATTGATGATCTAAATAAATTAATCCCCAAATTTTGCAAAAGATCATGATCTTCTTTATACCGATTCCAATAATCGCAAGCCCTACCTGACTCATTGTCAGTTTTTCCTGCCTTCTCCCATGCCCACCAATCCGAATTAGAATTGCCCCCTTCGACCTGGTAGGCGCTTGTCGCCACCCCCCACAAAAAATCTTTCGGAAATTTTTTATTCATTATCTAATCTTATTTTTTCTTATTCTTATCCAAATTAATAACTTCAAAAGAATCTAAAATCTTACCCACAATATCTCTAATTCCGGCCGCTTCTTCCGCTGTAACCTTGAAACTTGGATTCTGTACTATTTTATTCTTAACCTCGTTGATAACTTTCAATTTTTCGATACTATCTAATTGACTAGGAAAAAGACTCTTTAAACGCTCTCCCAAATTATCCCCATCATAACCAATGGCCTTCAAAACCTCATTCAACATTTGACTGCACTCTAACACTGCTATATTGCATTGATCTAAGTCCCCGGAAGCAATCTGATCATTAAGTTTATTCCACCTTTTCTGATACTTACCCAATGAAGGTCGATAACCAGCTCCAAAAAATAGGGACTTGGTATAATCTTGCCAAATTCGAATTATTATTCCAGTAATCGCCAAGACAATTACAATCAAATAAAAGGCCAGAAAAAATTTGAAAGCCCTAAAAACATAGGATTGATTCAAAAACTCATTCATAGCTTCCAAGGATTCAATCAAATTCATTTTGTTTTTTATTTATAATCTATAAGTTTATACTAACATAATTCCTAAATTCGGGAAAACTCCAGACGCGTTAAGAGCCTTGAATAAATTTTAATCCAAGGCTCTTCATTTCTGAACTCTCAAGCAAAAAGAGGCCTAATTTTTTCAAAAATCTGTTCAGCTTTTTTGATCGTGCTCCAAAGACTTTGATCGCCAAAGATTACACACTCTTGATCATCTTTTTGAATCAAGAAGCACTGCTCTCCGTCTATCAATTTTCTACATCTAATTATCTTGTATCTCCCATGATCAAACCTCTCTGAAAGGATTGGATCAAAAGCAAAGCTAACATCTGCAAAAAAGAAAACCGCCAGTCGATTACATCTCAACACCGCTTGATTAAAATCAACAGCTTCGCCTAAATTGATATATTTAATACACCAAAGCTGGAAAGTTTTGAGTTGGTGCAAAAAAATTTTCATCCCTTTTGCCCGAGATAAAATCTTTCTTGAATCACCGGTTAACATTAATCCTTGTTTATAACCTCCAATACCAGCCGTAGTCGCCTGAATTTGATAATTTAAATAAACTGCTGCAATTTTTTCTGGAATAAAATCAACTTCTTTGCAAAGACTTCGTATTTCTTTAACTGAGGCTTCTACTCCATAGTCAGCAAGCAAAGAATTAACTTTGTCGTTTAAATTTAAGGCAATCATGCTCTGTCTCCTCTCTCTTCAAAAAAGTTAAGGAACTTATAATATAATGCCTATACCATAGCCTGTTCCAACTAATTTGTCAATCGATTTCCTTGTTAAGTAATATGTTAAGTAATAAAAAATACTGATTTAATTGCGTGAAAGCTTTTCGAATCCGAAATCGGATGAGAAGTTTATACTCGTAAGCATGGTGTCGGGTAAATCCTCTCGCCTCCGCAGATCAAATCAAAAAAACCCTTAGGGCTTTTTTGTCACTTTTGCGGGGAGTATGGAACGATGTTGGAACTTTATTTTTCTACTAAATCATAAACCGCTTCGATCGTTCCAGTTTCCAATAATTTTAATCTTTGACTATTTTTTATTTGAATATCAAAATTATTTTACTTAGCTATCTAAAAACAGGGAGAACGATGAGAATTTCCCTGTTAAATTCAAAATCTTCTGTTCCACTTCTGAAATTGGCTCAGACAAATCAATGGTATCTTTAGGAATAGAATTATACAACGAAAGG
>DAOWHU010000011.1 GCA_030641245.1 bacterium | reverse complement strand
CCACCTCACCTTTTTTTTCTCTAAACAACCGTAAAACCCTACCTGCAGCAATAGACGAATACAAATGTTGATGAAATGAAGAATAAGCCCACAATAAAATTATCTTTTCACATTCCCAATATTCTTTTTTGGAATTTTCAAAAATACTTGAACCTGAAAGAAAATCATTCCATAATTTCAGTTTCTCAAAATATTTAAATTTTATTGATGGCAAATTCATAACTAGAGATTATTTTCGCTTATATCAGGATATTGCTTAACACTTCTATCCTACTCCTTTTGCCCTTCTACCGCAAATTATGAACCATATAAAACTGCTCCCATATTCTAAAGTATGGGAACGGTTAAATTCAAATTTTTGAAGTTGAAATTAACTCTAGTTTCTTTGATTTGTTTAATTTTTTGATTCTAAATTCTTCCGCCGAAGCCTCAGCTCTGTTTTTAAATTTTTTGGAATAAACCATTTTCACTGGTCTACGAGAAGAAGTATACCTAGCTCCTAGCTCGGACTCATTATGTTCCGTAATCCGCCGTTTCAAATCGGTAGTGATCCCAGTATACAAAGTCTTATCAACACACTCAAGAATATAAACGTAATACATTTTGCTTGTAAAGTAATATTAAAATTAAATCTCTTTTTTCACTACCATACACTAGAGTATAGTAGTGGATTATTTCTTGTTTAATAACAATAAAATCAACCTTGTCATTTTTTTTATCTTTTGGATTCACCTTGAACTAGTTCCCTTTTGGAACTAGTTGATTTTTTCCTTTTACTGAACCGTGTTTTGTGGTGTGTGCAAAATTTACACATACCACTTCCTGCTTCACCTTTCTTATTCCTTCTTTTTGAACTATCCGGAATTTCCGGATAATTGACTTCTTATCCAATTTTTTTGATCGATTATTTTTCATTTAATTTGTATAAATTTATCTTGACTATTTATCAGAGCCAGCCAAATCCAGAAGATGACTAGAAATATTCCGGCGTTGAAAAGATTGGGAATAATTAAGGCTCCGCTAGTTAAAATTACAAAAAGGCTTAAACTGGGTTGCTCTGATTTATTCTCCGCCTTCGTTCGCCGCGGCGAACTTCGGTAAAACAGGCAAATATCTTTTACGGCTTTAAAACCAGGTGATAAAAATAAGATTGAAAAAGTTATTAGACCCAGAATTCCCCAAGAAAACCAAACTTCTAAAAATATATTAGAGGCGTTTAATCCGTGTCCATAATTGTCTTTTCCTAGAACTTCCGAAGAACTTCCCAGCCCCTGACCAATAATAGGATGTTTTTTGATTTCTGACCAAGTAACTCCGTAAATATTTTTTCTAATTTCTATATTAGGATCAGGTCGAAAAACTTTTTTTACCTCTAACCCCAGATTTTTCTCTGTATGAATTTCATCTAGCCTGATATGCCGACAATTATACTGCTCCAAAATTTCTATACTGGAAATTTCCGCTGGAACTTCAGAATTTTTTTGGCAACTAATTGTTATCTCTTGCAAACCGCTAACTGAACTACCGGCTCGATTAGCTAAATTGAAATTAGAAAGACCAAACCCCATCACTACTAAAATCGATAAAAGGTAAGCCACTCCCATCCAAAGCGTTTCTCTGAAAAAACTTTTAAAACTAAACCTTTTTAATTTGAATAGATATTTCTGCCAAATCAATAAACCAAAATAAGTTATAGTCACGCCCAAAAATCCCAACCAAGCACTCCGCGCTACCGTCAACAAAAGCACCACAAATATCAGAAATAAATAAAAATTCAAAAACCATTGCCCAACCCGACGAATTTCCCATTGAGCAATCATAGTGCTATTTTTAGTTTTGAAAAGTTGTAATTTAATCCAATAAATTACGGCTCCCAAGAAAACCAGATAAATTCCGAACCAATCTGGTTCAGTAAAAGTCCCGTTAGAACGCTCAGCAAAAACTTGAAAATCAATCCAGTTCATTTTAAAAGCCACTGCCTGATAAATTCCAAAAATTAAAACTGGCAAAGAAGTAGCCACAAAAAACCACAAAGCTTCCAGTTTCCGCTGTCTTTCCTGAAGATAAAAACGAGCCAAAAAATAAAGCATTACAAAAGAAAGTAAAACCAAATTGAGCTTTAAAGTAACTCCAAACACTAAAGCATTCGCCAAGGAAACAAAAGACAACAAACCTAAAGTTAAAACTAAGCTATCTTGAAATCCAAAATGAACTCCTCTTTCAAAAAATTTGCTCCTATCAAATTTAATCAACGCTGGCAGATTTTTATTTTTTATCTTGAGGACAATCAAAATCACCGTTGCCAAAAACAACATTAAGCCAATCATTTGAAAAGGGCGAAAAGAAACCGGGAACTGTTGGGAGGAAATAATCACACTTTCCAACGGCAATGAAATAATGAAAAGCCAAAAAACCCAGATCGGTCGATACAAGGCTAGAGCAAATACTCCAGAAAAAACTAAAACAAAATTGATCAAACTCAACGGCAAAAACCCAGCCGCATCCATTATAATTAAAGCAGCGTTTAGTAAAACCCCGATAACTGCTACCCAAAAATATTCTTTAATCATTTTTTTTGTTTAGTTTTTTTAATTCTTTTAAAACATTTTTAACAAAAGTTTCCCAGTTAAATTTTTCCGCATCTTTTTTGGCTTGAATTATTTTTCGTTCTCTCATCTTATGTTTTCTCAAACCTTCTGAAATCTTTTCCGCCAAATTTTTATCACTTTCTAAATCAAAAATAAAGGCGTTCTTTTTTCTAGCCATTTCTTTTAAAGAAGAATTTGTGGAAGTCACCACCGAACATTCACTATTGAAAGCCTCCAAAACTGGCAACCCAAACCCCTCATATAGAGATGGGAAACAAAAGAGACTGGCTCCTCGATACAAAGCCGGAAGATTTGATTGTTCAACAAATCCTAGAAGCTTAAATTTATTTCTAGGAATTCCAAATTTACAACGAACATTATCAATCTCCGCTTCAATATCCGTCACTACCGGAACTAAATGAGAATTAAATTTGCCAGCTAAAGCCAAATCTGGGCAATCTTTTTTATTTTTATACTCGCTCCACAAAATACCGTAAGCCTGAATCAGACCGTTGACATTTTTCCGCATATCAAAACCACCTACATAAAAAATATAATTCTTCGCTTTCAGTTTAAATTTCCTCAAAGTTTTATTAATTTCTTTGAGAGCGACTCTTTTCTTGAAAATTGGGTCACAATCTTCATGATTAGCAACGACTTCTTTTTCTTTTTTGTTATATAACCTAACAATGTCTAATTTAGAATGCTTCGAAACAGTCATTATTTTATCGGCTGCTTCAATTCCCTTGTCGATTTTTTTATAATAAACTTTTTTTCGAAAATTATTGATATACCAAGGAAAAATTTTAAGAATAGCATCGTGAACCAACATCATATGCGGAATCCTTTTCATAATTGTTGGCGATTGATACAAAGAGAAAAACACCTGGCAACGATCCCTTTGAGCTTCCATTGGCAAAAGAAATTTTTCCCAATAAATTTTCCGAATTAAATCGTCTCTTTTATAAAAAGGCTTAATGATTTTTTTACGAAAATTTCTGGGCAATTTAAAATTCAAATCTTCTTCGAGATAAATAAAAAATTCATCTTTGGAATCAGCGACTTTTCCTAAAGTTTTTAAAAAATTAACAGTTACCTGACCCATCCCTGAATCTGATTTTCTAGCGAAAGAGGCGTTGATTCCGATTTTCATTTTTTTATAGGATTATTTTTAAGTTCACTTTTATTAGCAAAATTTTGATGATTTCTGTCGAAAATTATTTTGTGAGATGAAGCTTTAGCTTTTGCTAAGGTAAATCTCACAAAACAATTTGCAAACGAAATTAGTAAATTTTGGTAAAAAGGAAACTTAGGAATAGTCCTTCTGAATTAATTCTTTATAAATCGCCATTAACTTTTTATAATAGCGCTCACTGTTATTAAGTTTGATGATATTTTTTCGACCTTCCGCCCCCATTTTCAGCCGAACTTCTTTTTTAAACTCCAACATTTTTTTAATTTTCAAAGCCAGATCGTTAACATCACTAGCTTCAAAAACCATCCCCGTTTTATTATTCTCTATCATTTCTTCAGAACCACCCACATCAGAAATAATCACTGGCCTCCCCAATAACTGAGCTTCAGAAATGACCAAAGGTGAATTATCATACCAAACTGAAGGTAAAACCGTGAACTTAGCTTTTCGAATTACCACCTTCAATTCCCGTCCTTTTTTAAATCCCAAAAATTCCACTTCAGTTTTTAGCCCTAACTGAGAAACTATTTTTTTAAGGTTTGCTTCTTGAGGACCTTTTCCTGCAATTTTCAATTTATTATTCCGAAGCAAATTTTTATTTTTCAAAAAATCAACAGCTTTAATCAAATTCACAATCCCTTTCTCCTCGGAAATTCGACCATAATACAAAAAATAATTTTCCTCAACTGAGTTCTCTTTTTCTGAAAAATCCTCGACATCAACCACATTCCTTAATATCTTTATTTTTTCAGCTAAGATCCCAAATTCTACACACTTTTTTTTCATAAACTGACTGGGTGCCAAAAAATAATCAATTTTTTGATAAGATCTTAAAAATTTATGAAGATAGGCTTCTTTCATCGCAATCCAACTTACCAGCCAAGAATTTTTGAAACATTTATTGAGAAAACAGTTGTAATATTTTCCGCCCTTGCACTTTTCGCAAATTTGACCTTTATTAAATAATTTATAATTTGGGCAAATTGCTTTGTAATCTGACAATTTAAAGACCATCGGAATATTATTTTTTTTGAGAGTTCGAAAAATGGCCGGGGTTAAATAGTGATAAATATTGTGAATATGAGCCACTTCTGGTTTTTCAGCTTTAATTAGTTCTTCTAATTTCCTCTGAGCTTCAAAATTATAAATTGACTTAAAGGCCCAACGAAGACGACCAAAAAAACCAACCGCTTTATTTATATCAAAATGTTTGATAAAATACTTACTGTAAACGGATTTTTCGTTTCGAGGATCATCCATAGAGAAAACAATGACTTGATGACCTTTTCCCTCTAATAGTTTTTTGGTTTCAAAAAAAGCCGTCACCGAGCCACCCCCTCTTTCTTTGGAAAAATATTTATGAATCTGGAGAATTTTCATATTGAAAATAATGTATTACTCTCTATAATATAGCACTATGTTTAAAAAATAAAAATGATAAAAGGACTTATTTCAAAAAAAACTACTGGGTTTTTATTGACTGGAGGCTTACTAATAGCCCTGATTATCGGAGTGGTCTTCTCCCAATCATTTTCTTTGGGAATAGCCTTGGTTGTAATCCTGTTTTTGTCTGTCTTATTTCTATACAATCCTTACATCGGGCTATTTTTATTACTTTTTGTCCGAACCGCCACCGACAGAATTGGTAATAATTACTCCATCGATATCGGAAGAAATTTCTCGTTGAACGTTAACGCTTTACTGGGAATATTGCTGATCGGACTAACAGTCATTTATTTAATATTCAAAAAAAATAGAAAAGTCCTCTCCTGGGTAACCAAGGCCTGGCTCCTCTATTTATTAATAGCTTCTGTCAGTATTTTTTTCTCAATTGAAAAAGTAGCCTCGATCTATGAATTGTTCAGATTGCTGAGCATTTTTGCTATTTTCTTATTAGGTTATTTGATTGCTTCTCCCAAGAAACCGAGCCTAATTTTCAAAATGATTCTTTGGTCTTCAGTAATTCCCCTGTGCTTAGCTTCCTACCAAGCCCTAACTGAAACTGGAATGGGCAGAATTGCGGGACTTAAAAATCGGTTATACGGAACTTTTTCCGATCCCAACAGTTTTGCCGCTTTCGTTTTGATTATTATTGCAATCATAGTTTATTTTATAATCCAAAAGAAAAATAAGCTGAATTTTAACCAAAATTGGAAAGCCTACTCATTATTAATTTTTCTTGTTTTCATTTTAACGGCCACTTTCAGTCGAGGCGGTTGGCTGGCTTTGATAATTTTTGGAGCACTTCTAAGTATCTTTAAAAATCCAAAAATATTATTAGTTTTGGCGGGAAGTTTGATCTTGATAACTTTGATGGTGACTCCCGTCAGAAATCGAGTTGAGGATGTTTACAATCCTCCTATTACTAGTTCCGTTTATTGGCGATTTCAACAATGGGATAAAATGTACCGCCTCTTCCTAAAACAACCTTTCACCGGTTATGGATTGGGAACTGAAATTAACATTCATGAAAAAGAATTTGGATTTTACGCTGGAAACCCTTACACCCATAATGACATATTAAAAAACGCCTTAGAGACTGGAGTCTTCGGCGCATTAGCTTACATTTTATTATTGGTAACAACTTCGACAACTCTTTTAATTAGCTATTTCAAAACCAAAAATCTAAATTACAAAAATATCTTCCTGATCATTTT
>DAOWHU010000037.1 GCA_030641245.1 bacterium | reverse complement strand
TTGCCTTTTTTGTAATAGTAATTTTTGTTTTTACCAGTTCATTCACAGCCTGCAGTTGTTCTACTATCTCCGTTATTATCGACCCCTCTATTCCCCGTTCTGTTAAAATAGTGGTCAACGCTTGAATATTCTGATCCTTGCTGTCTTTTAATTTATAGTCCTTAGACTTCTTCTCTTTCTTTTGCTCTCCAGGATAATTGGTCGCCTTGATTTTTAAATTTTTCTTTTCCCTCTTTTCTTTTCTCTCCCTTTTTTCCTTTTTATTTGTATCATCATCGTCATCGTCGTCATCATCCACTTCTCCAATCGTAAAATCAAAAGTTTGCGCTTCCCCTTCAACCGCCATTCCTTGCCATTCTTCAACTTGAGTTTCAACAATTTCGCTCTCAAGATTCTCAAGCGATGTTATTTCCACTCTAAATTCACCGTCGCCAGTTCCTTGAGCTGAAATTTCATATTCCATATCCTCATAATTAGAGATGGTTATGAACTCAGCGTTAGTCTCATTCCCAGAATAATAGGCGCTTTCGACTTCATTTATCATTTCGCCTGTTTCTGGGTCAGTCCCAATTCTTCGCCCGTCCGCTAAAGTTATCAAAATATCAATTGGAGAGAAAACCGAAACAAACAACATATTCTCAATCCAATTATCATCAATTTTCCCAGTTGGTCTTATTCCGCTAAGCAATTCGATTACATCCTGCTGAGCATCGGTTGGCAAATTTCCGTGCTTAGAATCTAGCTCAATAACATAAGTGGCATATTGATTGGGAAAATTAGCGGATTCCAGGGGGACGGTTTCGTCACCAGAACCATAAACAATTCCTCTGTCTCCAAGGATTGAATTAAAATCATCCGGATAACCATGCTCCCAGTACTCGTCTTCGCTCTCTATTACTTTGTAGCTAGTAATAGTTGAATCGTCCCCTTTAGTGCCAACGATATTATTAAATTCAATGTATTCTAAAAGGCTAATTTTATCAGTTTTGTTTAAGTTCTCCAAAAAACTATTTTGAGGATAATCATTGGGGTAAATTCTTTGTTGATCCAAATCTTTGTCCCAAAGATAATTATAGGTTGGCAAAAGTTCTTGAATCGAAGTAATCGGACGATTATGAATATAGTCGTAGGGGTTTTCATGTCCGTTTTCTTCGGCTTCGTGAGTGAAGATATAACCAATAATTTTATCTTCAAATTTAACTCCGACTTCCCCGGCCTCCCATACTGAATAACTCTCCGGAGATCCTCGATGCGGTGTCCCCAAAGTAATTAACTGATCAATGTCATCCTGATAAGAATCTGATTCAAAATACTCTCGAGCCAAAAGTCCTCCCATTGAATGAGCAACAATGTCAACTCGATTACTATTAGCTTGAGCTGCAATCTCTTGAATTCGACTTTTAAGCAAAATTGCATTGTCAATGTTACTGTCTCGCCATTGATAGGGGAAAACAAACAGATCTTCTCCTTCAACATAACCAGAACTTACCAGAGACTCAACTAGATCATCGTAGGTGCGTAAAATCAAATCCAAATGCCATTCTCCGTCCCATTCCGTCGAACCCATTATTCCTGGGATAATAATCACAGGGTCTTTGAAATCTTTAGTTGTTTTTTCAAAAGAGTCATCAATAAACCCTAGCTGATTATCGCTCTGCCACCAATTATATCGAAAATCTAAATTAGGATTTTCATTGTCTTCGCTGATTACTGAATAAACAGTGTTATCAAAAAATCTAGAGCGGTTAACCTGGACAAAACTGCTTGATTCTAGTCCTCCCATAAAAATTCCGATTGAATTGTTGTGGATATCACATTTGTCTAAAATGAAAAAACTGGAACCGACGGCCGTAAGAACCCCATAATTTATAGATTGAGCCTGAGCTTTTTTAATAAAAGTTAATAATCCCCCTGGAGGCTCTCCTGAAACCTGCCCACCCCCAGAGACGTCAACATTTCTAAAATAGATTCCGCTCGATTCATCAACATAGATGTAGTAACTATTGGGTTCATTGTCAAAACTTCTTAAAGTAATTGGTTCTTTTTCAGTTCCTATGGCACTAATCAAACCTCCCTCTAGCGTGAGGGAGGAATTCTCTTTAAAAATTATTTCAGCTCCTTTTTCGATAGTCAAAAAATCTCCACCTGTAATTACATAATCACCATCCAGTATTTTTTGACCACTCCAAACTTCCGTCCCTATTTCAATCACTTCTACTTCATCGGAAAAACAAACACTGATTAGGAAAACAAAAGATATTAAGACCACCGAAGCAATCAATTTACCAAACTTTAATCTATTGTTTTTTCTTTTTATAAACATAAAAAATTATCAAAACGATATTAGCTATTGGCCAAAAAACTACGTTAAAATACTCGATGGAAGTAGCGTTCCCCGAAAAGAACAAGAAAGAAGCGATATTCAAAGATACAGAAGTTACCAAAATCGACAATAAATGTTTTTTCTTTTTGAGTAGGGTCAACACGATACTAACAAAAAGAATAAAAAAAATCAGGAAAAATAAGTTTGCAAGAAACCCACCTAAACCTATTGAAGAAACCATAGTTTTTTATTTTAATTTTTGTTTTATCTAATTCCTAATTTTATTATACCACAAAATTTAAAAAAATCTTACAAATCCACCCTTCTTCCCAAGATATGACTAATAGCGACAATAGTGAGACGACGAATATCATTGCATTGTTGAGGGGAAATTTTTAACTTAAAGGCAATCTTAATATTTTTTTGATTATAAACCCGTAAAATTTTTACAATCTCTTTATTAATTTTCTGGATCTGAGAATTGATTCGAACGGTCTTCAAACATTTTTCACAAACAATCCCAGAAGGCAAAATCATTTGGTAAAAATTTTGTTCTTTGAGCTTCTCAGAACAATTAGCGCAACAAAAAATTTGAGGCTGAAAACCTAACCAATGAATAATCCTCCAAAGTATTGCAAATTTAACCACCAACAATTTCAAATTATCAGTCTTTTCTTTATCAACTAGTTTTAAATAAAAAATTAGGCTTTCAAATAATTCTTTATTTTCTTTTTCTTCCAAAGACTTCTCTATTAAAAGCCAATCGATTATTTTGAAAAATTTTCGGACCTCCTTGATTTTAGCTAAATCTTTTTTAATTCCATTGAACTGATTGTGAATAATCACTCCAGTTACTCGATCAAAAGATCGGCCTTCGGCTAAAAAAATTTCCGAATAGGTAATCGGCTCCAATCCGCAAGCTAATTTAGCAGTTACTTTTCGAACTCCTTTGGCAATAATTTGCTTTTTACCGTGATCAGCTGAAATGATACCGTAAAAACGGTCAAATTCCTTGACTTCAGTTGAACTTATTATTATTGCTTTAGTTTTATATATCATATATTAAGTATATAGTAATTTGAAAGTGTAAACAAAGGTGATCAGGGGAATCAAGGATCAACTCACTAAGCTCACACTTCGCTTTCAGCTCGTGTTCGTTAAGTGGTTCCTCCCCAGGACTCGGCCCACCTTCTTTAATTTCTCACCAACTCGGAATATAGGTCTTCCGTCTTTCGATTCCCCGTGGGGTCACAAAAAACATAACAAAAAACCAGCATTTGCTGGTTTTTATGTTTTTTGTGACCCCACGGGGAATCGAACCCCGGTTGCCAGGATGAAAACCTGGTGTCCTAACCACTAGACGATGGGGCCGTCTAGATATTTACATTGCACAAAGTGTTTTAAATAACACCCAAACAACAATACAGATATTACCATAAACAACAAGTTCAATCAAGAGAAACTCTCCAATTAACCTCTTAAAACACCCATTCTACCCAAACCTTATTCAATTTGGGTAGAATCAACCTTTTTCTACATTTTTAAATCCGATTCAACCTCTACTATAAAAAATACCTCCGACTTGATTAACCCAAATTAACCAACCAATTCACCCGTCCAAATTGTTCATAACTTTCCTTGACACCCTCCCTCAAAACGCTAAAATATTTATAGATATTGAAGCACCGTTTTGGTCAGAAAATAAAAATTCCGTAAAATAAAACATGAAATTAAGAGAGGGATATTATTGTGTCATCGACGAAAATAATAAGCCTGATTATCGACGTCTGTTTGAGAGCAAATAAGACGCTCAGAAATGGATTCGAAAGATAAAAAACTCCACTCAAGGTGAAACAGTTTTGTTTGGCAAAAACAAAAAAGATTACTTCGTAGACGGACTAAGAAAAGACTTTGTTAATCCTTATAAAAAACTTCACATCAAGAAGGGTTGCTGGTCAGCTTTAAGGGTCAAGAAACTAGTCTTGATGGACAATTTTCAACCAGAAAAGTTTTTTGAAAAAATCGTTCCTGATCGACAAAATAAATTAATTTTTGACAAACAAGAAACTTCTGAAATAGAATTCGAATTTAAAAAACCAGCCATCGAGTCTCCGCAAATCCTCAAAGACTTTGCAAATATCAAGAACTTTGATTGGGATAGTTCTTTTATTCGAAATAAATCCTTTGCTGTAGCGACTTCTTTTCTATTTTTAATGACCTTAAGCTTCTCCTTTTTCATTCAAAAGGATGTTAACGAAAAAATAGCCTACGAACTTACCAAAGCTCAGAATGAAACCATTCAGCAAGCTACTCAAACTCAGGCTAAAGTTTTAGGGAAAATCACCGAACGAGAATCAAAAAAATCCGAAGAAGAATTGGATACTTTCGTATTGGATACTTTAAAACAATTTGAAAAAGTTAAACAAGAAGATCTTGAAGAAGAAATCAATAAAATCGTGGATGGTAGCCCAATGAAGAAAATGACCCCTTTAATTGCTCAACTAGACAATCGAGTAGCCGCTTTTATGGTTGCTATCGCTAAAAAAGAAAGTAATCTGGGTCGAAGAGTTCCTGTTTTGAATGGTGAAGACTGTTTTAATTACTGGGGATATCGAGGAATTCGAGAAAGAATGGGAAGTGGTGGTCATACCTGTTTTGACAGTCCTAAGGACGCCGTAGAGACTGTTTCTAGACGAATTGGAGAATTAGTACAAGCTGACATTGATACTCCTCAAGAAATGGTTATTTGGAAATGTGGTTCCAGTTGCGCTGGACATTCAGATTACAGTGTTGAAAAATGGATTAGCGACGTAGAAATGTATTATGAAAAATTTGAAGAGACAGAAAATCCCAACGCTTAGCACAAATTTGTTATAGAGGATTTGAATCCTCAAAAAAGCGACCTGCCGGCCGCTTTTTTATTTAAATTAATTCGAAAAATGCTTTTAGAACTTTGTGCCTTTCTTTTATGTGCTTTTTAGCAAAAGAGAAAAATATCTTATTGTTATAATTTCGATTTAATTTCTCCAAGGCCCATTTTTTGAACTCAGAAAGATTCTCTCCTCTTTTCATTCTCGCTACCTGCAAAAAGAAATTGTTATGATAAGAAGCCATGGCATCTGCTGAAGCTAAGATTTTCTGCTCAATTGTTCCTGGAATAACATCTCTACAGCTATGACACTTTATTAGTCTTTTAACTTTTTCGATTATATCTTTATTGTAATTAAATTTTTTTAAAACTTTCTCCGCCTCTTGCGCCCCTACTTTTTGATGATCTCCTTTCAAAAATCTGAACCTTTGCAAATCGTGCAACCAAACCCCTAGCATCACAATCTCTTTATCGGCATTGGGTAATTTATTTAATAAAAACTCGGCATTTTTCTCAACAGCTAATAAATGCCCATCAAAAAACCAATTGTATTCACTGCCAGAACTTTCACATTCAAGCTTAACCATGTTCCTGATTTTATCTAGTTTTTTCTTGTTCATTAACACCAAATTAAATAATTTTGATTTTTGATTTTTGAACTTTGAATTTCCTAAACGTAATACAAAGCGCAAACCCCCAGAACGTTCATTTCAGCTTTCAGTTTAGAAATTGACCATTCAATCACAGCTTTTTCATTAAATAAATTATTTTCGACAATTTGCATCGTTTCTTCTACAAAAAAATTTTGGGATGAAATGCTTCCCCCAAAAATAATTTTCTCGGGATCAAAAATATTTGCCAATCCTATTATTCCTTGACTTAGATATTCCTGGGCTTTTTTAATTGTTTCTTTCGCCTTGTCGTTTTTTTTGTACATTTCAAATATCTCCTTGGTGTTTTTATTCTCTCCAGTTTGTTCTTTATAGATTCTCTCTATTCCCTTACCAGCCGAGACATTCTCCCATGTTTCCCATTTTCCATCAATAAACATTTTCAAATTACTAAATTCAGTCGCAGAACCATTTTTACCCCTTAAAATTTGTCCCTGAGAATTGATAAAGCCTCCCCCAATCCCTGTCCCTAAGGTTAAAGTTAATAATCCTGATTTTTCTTCATTATTATCAAAATAATATTCTCCCAAAGCAAAAGCTCGACCATCATTCTCCAAAATAACCTGAAAGCCAGCTTTTTTTATAAATCCGAAGCTAAACTCCTCTTCTCCATAATAACCATCCACTTCGGAAACGGTTAGTTTTTGAGGGTCAACGATACTAGCACTGGAAATTGCAACTTTACTAGTATCAAATTTTTCCTGATTTTTCTGACAATAATCTAACACTATTTCTCTAATTCTCTCAGCGTCAACTGGATTTTCAATAGTATCAGAATCT
>DAOWHU010000066.1 GCA_030641245.1 bacterium | reverse complement strand
TTTTCTTTTTGACAACATCTTTAATCCATCGCATCGCTAAAGTAGTTCTTTTTATCCCAATTACAGGTACTGGTACTTGATAATTGGCCCCTCCAATTCTTCGACTCTTTAACTCCATCAATGGAGAAACATTTTTTATGGCTTGTTCAAAAACATTCAACCCACCTCGATTAGTCTTTCGATGAATTTCATCAAAAGCATCGTAAATTATTTTTTCAGCGACGGTTCTCTTCCCTTTCTCCAACAAATGTCCGACAAACCGACCCACTAGAAGCGAGTTATAAACAGAGTCCGGAGACCAATTCTTTTTGTAAATTTTGTTCTTTCTAGACATACTTGCTATTAATTAAATTTATTCAGAAATTACAAATTTGAGTAAAATTCGAGGGAAAGCTGAGCAATGCAACAAAGTTTATTTGAGGATAAATGGAGTGAATCGCGGAGGCTTTGACAAAGAAATTTGCCGAATTTGTAATTTCTATCATTATTTCTTAGGTTTTTTAGTTCCATACTTAGATCGACTTTTAATTCGATTCTCTACACCAGCCGCATCCAAAACTCCTCGAACTACTTGATATCGAACACCTGGAAGGTCGGGAGTACGACCGCCCCTAATCATAACAATTGAATGCTCTTGCAAATTATGTCCGATTCCTGGAATATAAGCAGTTACTTCTTTCCCGTTAGTAAGTCGAACCCTAGCGATTTTTCGAAGAGCCGAGTTAGGCTTTTTAGGACTAGTTGTTCCAATTTTTATACAAACCCCTCGCTTAAAACAAGACGGGTAGTAAACTGGCCTATTTTTGATAGAATTGAAACCAAAATCCAAAGCAGTTGTCTTAGATTTCTTGACTACTTTTTTTCTAGGCTTCCTAATGAGCTGATTAATGGTCGGCACGTTTTTTAAATTAATAGTTTATAAGTTGATTGTCTATAAGGTTCAAAAGTAGAATAATAAATTCACAACCAAACAAAAACCAAACAAGATGGTATCGTTTAGTAATAGATACTTTTAACTTTTCCTAATTTTACCTAAAAGAAGGATGCCTGTCAATACCTCTTTCCTGGCATCTTTTTATTATTTCCCCATTTTTTTTCTAATAAAAGCAGGGATCTCAATATCATCATCCAAATCATCCAACGGACTTTCTTCTTCCCCTATCGATTTAGCTTTGGGCTGAATCTCTTCACTTTCAAAAGTACTCTCACAATTATTAAAACCATTCACTAAATCTTCTGTATCATCTAAACCATCCTCCACAAAAGAAGAAATTTCACTTTTTCTAAAATCATCTTCGTCTTCAGAGTATTCCTTTTTAAAATCAGAGCCCTCTGAAAAATCACTCTGAGAAGCTCCATTTTTATCAAATCCAGTTGCTATCACAGTAATTTTAATCTCATCTTTCTTGATAGTTTCATCTGAAGAAGCTCCAAAAATTATTCGAGCATTAGGATCAATATTTTGAGTAATGATTCCAGCCGCTTCATTAATTTCCATCATAGCTAAATCGACTCCACCCGTAATATTGAACAACACTCCCTTAGCTCCGTCTACCGATATATCTAAAAGAGGAGAATTAATGGCTTGTTTAGCAGCTTTCTGAGCTCGATCTTCCCCTGAAGCAATCCCAATTCCCATTAAAGCCGATCCACTGTCCTGAATAACAGATTTGATATCAGCAAAATCGACATTGATAATTCCTGGTTTAGTAATTAAGTCCGAAATTCCTTGGACCCCTTGTCTTAAAACATCATCTACAATTTTAAAAGCATTTAAAAGCGACGTTTGTCGATCTACGATTTGCAAAAGTCGATCATTCTGAACTGTGATAGAAGTATCTACTCGATCTTTAAGATTTTCTAAAGATTCTTCTGCTATTACCATTCTTTGCTTCCCCTCAAAGGTGAAAGGCTTAGTAGCTACTCCAACTGTTAAGGCCCCGGCTTCTCGAGCGGCTTCAGCAATAATTGGTCCTGCTCCTGATCCAGTTCCCCCTCCGGCTCCATAAACAACAAAGACCATGTCGCAACCCTTGAAAGACTCTAAAATTTCATCTCGATTTTCTTCAGCTGCTTGACGACCCAATTCAGGATTC
>DAOWHU010000102.1 GCA_030641245.1 bacterium | reverse complement strand
CTAGCCTTGGCTTTCTTACCAATTTTTTTGATTGTTATTGGAGTTTTCCAATCGCAAAAATTGAAAGGAATCGACCAAAAACTGTTTTGGGTATTTTTATCCTTACTCTTCGTTTTTATTATGCTGGTTGCTAAAGTGCGAGCTCCCTTCGAGATTATTAATTACTACGTTTATCATATTTGGGGCTTCAGTACCTTGCGGGGTTTTGACAAGACCGCTATTTATATTCCTTTTTTGCTAGCAACTTTATTGTTGATTGTTTTGCAGAATTTCAAGCGCAGAAAGATCGTTTTCGGCTTGATGTTTTTAATTATCCTGATCCCGTTCCCTTTCTATACCGGCAAGATTCAACAAAACATCGGCTATCGACTTTCGGAGACAAAAAATTACACTCAGACCTCTTTAAGTTTTTTGGTAAAAATTCCTGAGGAGTATTATGGTATTAGAGATCTTTTAAACAATGATGGCGAGAAAAATTCCATAGCCACTTTGCCGATTTCCAAAAACGATGGATCGGGTATTGTGAGTTATCCGACATGGAAATATTATGGGGGCGATCTAACGAAAGATCTATATCACAAAAAAGGTTTTATTGAAGCCAATATGTTTCGAATTGGTGATCTGAAAGTAGCGGAAGAGTTTAATAATACCACTGAAAAAAGTGAATGGATTGTGCAAATTCTTGGAATGGCGAATGCTGGCTATATTTTGTATCATAAAGATGTTAATGGGGAATATGTTGAAAATTCTCAATGGAAGATGGAAGAATTAGAACGAGATGGATTGCTGGAAAAATTAGAAGAGAACAACTACTTCAATTTGTATAAAATTAAGAGTGATTATACCACTGCCTACTTAAGCTGGCAAGAAAAGAGGGTTTATATCAACTCTAATCCGGAAGACATTGCGGCTGAGTTTGAGATTATTCGAAACAGTTCTTTTGGCGCTGAATTTAGAAAAATTAATCTCAAGAAATTTGAAATTAATTGGAGTGAAGCCTCAATGGGTGAAAATTTAATTTTGGCTGAAAAATTTGATCCACTCTGGAAGGCCTATTCTATTGATAAGAGTGGAAGAAAAAAAGAAATCAAAACTCACTTCAAGGCTCGGGGTTATGCTAATGGTTGGGAAATTGAAAACCGAGAAAATCTGGACAAAATCATTATTGAGTATTACCCAGTTAAATTAATGTGGTGGGGAATTGGGATAAGTTTAATTTCAGTTTTGTTTTTAGTAAGTTATTTGATAAAATATTATTATGATAAAAAAAGAATTAATTAAGAAGTATGTTATTCAGAAAAAGTTAGATATTTTTATCTTATTATTGGCTTTTTCGATAGGCGTTTATTTTGATTGGGCGATTATTGAAGTCTTGATTTTTGTACTGTTCATTGGAATTATTTTAAAACCAATACCCGGTCGAATTTTGGCTGTTCCTGCGCTTTTTTGCCTTTCCCTGACTCCCGTTCTACTTATTTTCAAGAAAGACGTCAGAGCTGAAGAATTTGCCATCTATGCCTATTATTTTTTGGTGATGGCGGTAATTATGGAAATTTATGCTATTCGAAAAGAAGAGCGGGTGAAAAAAATTTAAAATAAAACCCCCTCACCTCTTCCTGAAAAAGAAGGGGGGGGCTTAAAAACAGAAAATAAGAAATCTTGTAGAAATGCAAGATTTTTTATTTCGTTTGATTCAATAGGACAATTCATTTTTTTACATCCACAAATTTTCGAAAATAAGCAATCGTTTTTTTCAATCCCTTTTCTAGCGGAATGGTTGGTTCCCAGCCAAGTTCTTTTTTAGCTAAGGTTATATCAGGTTTTCTTTGCTTAGGGTCATCTTGAGGGAGTTCTTCGTAGATAATTTTGCTTTTACTTTCTGGAATCATTTCAAGTACCTTTTCGGCCAACTCTTTTATGGTGAATTCTTTGGGATTTCCGGTGTTTACTGGACCGATAAATCCATTTTTGTTGTTCATCATTTTCATCATTATATCAATCAAATCATCGACATATTGAAAGCTTCTGGTTTGAGAACCGTCGCCATAAATAGTAATGTTTTTATTTTGCAAGGCCTGCATGATGAAATTTGAAATTACTCGACCATCGTTGGGGTGCATGTTGGGTCCGTAGGTGTTGAAAATTCTAATTACTCGAATGTCTAGTTTGTGTTGTCGATAATAATCAAAGAATAAAGTCTCGGCACATCGCTTTCCTTCATCATAACAAGATCTAATTCCGATGGGATTTACTTTTCCCCAATATTTTTCTGTTTGTGGATGAACTTCAGGGTCACCGTATACTTCGGATGTAGAGGCTTGAAGAATTTTGGCCTTTGTTCTTTTGGCTAGTCCAAGCATATTGATAGCCCCGTGGACGCAAACTTTTGTTGTTTGAACGGGATCAAACTGATAATGAACTGGAGATGCCGGACAAGCTAGATTGTAGATTTGATCTACTTCTATATATAAGGGAAAGGTGACGTCGTGGCGAATAACCTCGAACTTCTTATTGTCCATTAACTTCAAAATATTATCCTTGTTTCCTGTGAAAAAATTATCTAAACAGATAACCTCATGGTCTTCTTTTAGCAATCTTTTACAAAGATGTGAACCGACAAAACCTGCGCCTCCAGTAACTAAAATTTTCATATTTTTTTTATTTTATTAAATTTTATAGATAACAACTTATTATAGTTTATCAAACTAGATTCGTTTTGAAAATGGTATTTAATCTTTTGACAAAAAATTTTTGAAAGGCTATTATTTAGGCCAGTTCTTTGATATTCTTGGTGAAAAGGATTAAGCGATAAAAATTTGTAATATTTATAGAAAAGGAGAATCGAATGAAACTTGCAATTTTTGGAACCGGCTATGTGGGTTTAGTTACGGGGGCTTGTCTTGCCAACGCAGGGCATAAAGTTACCTGTGTTGACATAGATGAGAAAAAAATTAATTTACTTAAGAGCGAAGGTTGTCCAATTGTTGAAAAAGATTTGCCGGAACGAATTCAACAAGGAAATAAGAGCGGAAATCTTTGCTTTACAATTGATGCCAGGACTGCGATTGAAGAGAATGATGTAATTTTTATTGCAGTGGGGACGCCAACTAAAGATAGAAGTGAAGAGGCGGATTTGTCGGCAGTTTTTGCTGTTGTTGGTACAATTTGCGATTATGCCAATAAATCTAAAATTGTAGTTCAAAAATCAACCGTTCCAGTTGGAACGGGAGACGAGGTTGAAGGAATTCTAAATAGTATTTTAGAGGGCGGTGAATCTTTTGGTCATACTGTCGTTTCTAATCCTGAATTCCTTAAAGAAGGAAAGGCCATCCAGGATTTTGAATTTCCTGATCGGGTGATAATTGGGACAGACAATGGAAAGGTGGAAAAGGTAATGGGTCAAATTTATGAACCTTTTATGCGAACTCAAAACAGAATGATTTTCATGTCGCGTTCTAGTGCAGAGCTAACAAAAGTTCTTGCCAATACTTTATTGGCCATGAGAATTTCATCAATGAATGTTATTACTGAACTGGCGGAGAAATTTGGGGCGGATGTGGCAGAAATTCGCGCTGGAGTTGGAAGTGATTCTCGAATTGGATCAGCTTTTCTGTTTCCGGGTGGAGCTACTTTCGGTGGGTCTTGTTTTCCTAAAGATGTCAGAGCTCTAATAGCCGTCATGGAATCTTTCGGCTTAAATGCTAATCTATTCCGTGAAGTAATGAGCGTTAATTGTGACCAGAGAATGCGATTTATTCGAAAAATTTTTGAATATTTCGATAATTCGATGGTAGGTAAAAAAATTGCTGTTTGGGGATTAGCATTCAAGCCAGAAACCGATGACGTTCGGGAAGCAGCATCTTTAGATATTGTCCGAGGTGTTATTGGAAAAGGCGGAGAGGCGGTTTTGTATGATGCTTATGCTCAGGAAAGTTTTCATAAAGCTTTCGGTGGGAATGCAAGCGTTTCTTATTGTCAGAATAAATATCAAGCGTTAGAAAAAGTCGATGCTTTGATTATTCTCACAGATGCCATGGAATTTCGCTCTTTGGATTTTGAAAAACTTAGAAGTGGAATGAAAAAAATGGTGATTTTTGATGGCAAGAATTTGCATGAACCAGAATTAATGGCGAATAACAGGGTGAACTATTTTTGCATGGGTCGACCCTATATTCTGCCAAAAAATAGGTAAAATATTCAAGGCGATAAAACAACCCGAAGCGTAAACTATGCTTCGGGTTTATTTTTATGATTAAGAGGATGAGAAATGACAAAAAATGGTTTAAATCATTCGGCCTAACCAGATAATTATGAAGATACCAAAGACGTTGATTGTGAAAGCTGCGGTGGCGAAAATGGTAATTGAGATGTCTTTAGACCAGGAGACTAGAGCAACTGCT
>DAOWHU010000038.1 GCA_030641245.1 bacterium | reverse complement strand
GGGAAGTAAATTGTAAAAATATTTCAGTACCTTCTGAAGCGGGGTAGTCAATACGGTTCAAGGAAGGCTCTTCCTTAATCCGATAATCAGCTCGAACTTCTCGGCATCGGATACACAGGCACTCAACTTTTTCTCGCTGAATAATTTGGCGAAGATTGGAGATATTTGGTCCAGCCTCGATCGATTCTTCGGGAATATCTCGAATTATGCGGGCAATTCGAACATAAGGGGGGATAATTTTTTTGATTTTTATCAAGAGCTTCTTATTTTTTTGATTGCTGAGCGGTTGATATTCTTTATTCTTCCAAAGTTCATAAATTTTTGAATTTTTAGTAACCACGCAGGGATAAATTTTAAGCATATCTGGCTGAAACTTAGGGTCGGTAAAAAGGATTTTGAATATTTTTAAGTCTTGTCGAGGCGAACTTTTGTACATTCCAGGCATTATATGATAGTTGATTTTAAAACCGGTCTCTTTAAGGAGTTTTGTAGCGGTGATGGTGGCTTGAACAGTGTGACCGCGATGGTTGGCCTTTAAAATATTATCGGAAATATTTTGAACGCCTAATTCTACTCGAGTGGCTCCTAGTTTTCTGAAATTCTCAACTTCTTTTTTATTGATGTAGTCTGGTCGAGTTTCCAAAGTTAATCCTACCATTCGGTGTTTAGCGGTTTCGTTTCGTTTTTTCTCAATTTCTAGGGAGGAAGCTTTGGATTTTTTGATTAAATTTTTTGGATAATCGTTTAAAGCCCGAAAACATTCTTTGACAAACCAATTTTGATAACGTCGGGGAAGATAATTGAAAGTTCCCCCCATTACGATAGTTTCAATTTTCTCGATAGAATGACCATTAATTTCCAGCATTTTGAGACGAGCTTGAGTTTGGGCGTAAGGATGGAATTCAGTGGCGATGGCTCGCATTACAGCCGGTTCATTGGAGAGGTAGCTTTTCGGCATTGCTTTTTCATCGGGGCAGTAAATACATTTTCCAGGACAAGGGTAAGATTTAGTCAAAACAGCTACAACTGCTACGCCAGAAAGAGTCCGAATCTTTTTGGTCACCAAAAGTTTTTCTAAGTGTTGGTTGATTTCGAGTTCCTGGTTTTTGATCATTTTCAAATAAGTTTCTTTAGTATCGGCGTTGCTTAAAACTCGAAAAGGAGTTTTTGTTTTTCTGAGTTCTCGGCAAAATTCTTTTTTAAATAGCTCTAAAGACTTTTGATCCTTTAAATCACGCTGAATAGCTTTTTTTATAAATTTTTTCGTGATAGACTGGGACATGAGGATAGTTAGAAAGTTTATAGAGTTTGTAAAGTTAGAAAGTTTGGAAAAAATTATTCTAATTATTCTAATTGCACTAATTATTCTAAAAAATTTTGAAGTTATAACTTTAAATTCTATTATTGATGTTCAATTTTAACAGAGAAAAGCGAATAAGGGAAGATGTAACTAAGTTCTATAATGATATCGCTCCACGGTTTTCACAAACTCGAAAAAATTGGTGGGATAGTTTAAGTTTCGTGAAAAAATATATTAAACCCGGGGATAAGTTATTAGATTTTGGTTGCGGGAACGGAAGGTTGTTGGAATTTATTTATAGTGATTGTTTGGAAGCTAAGTATACTGGAGTCGATATCTCGCGGGAATTAATTGATATTGCTAAAAATCGCTATAGAGACGAGAAGTTTTTGGTAATTGAGAACGAGGGACAAACTTCTTCAGAAAAAAAGCAATTTAATATTGTGATGTCGATTGCAGTTTTTCATCATTTTACTCCCAGGATGGCCGAGAAGGCTTTGAAGGAATTTCGTAGGGTTTTGAAAAAGGATGGAATTGTTGTTATCACTGCTTGGCATCTTTGGAATAAAAAAAGACTTCCCTTTTTATGGAAAACTTTTTGGCGAGGTTTGCTTCGATTAAATTTTGGTTGGGTTGCAAATATTCCTTTTAGTTATTCTGAAAAAAGAGAAGGGCAAAAAACTTTTTGGCGAACTTGTTATTGGTGGAATAAATCCAGTTTAGAAAAATTGGCCAAGAAAAATAAGTTTGAAATTTTGGAAAGTGGGTATAGTCGGGATGAGAGGAATAATAAGAGGAATATATACTTAGTTTTAAGGCGAGCTTAAAAACAATTTCTAAATTATAAACTACCCCTCTCAAGAGGGGTTAATTATTTTTTCAAAATAATATCCAACATCCAAAATCCATTTTCGGACTCCATAATCGCTGTGTCCAGCGCAGGAAGAACCACATTTCCAAATAATCATATCTTCTGGAGTGGTTAAATCATATTTTCTAATCAAAGTTGTTATTCTTTTTCCAACGGTATCAACGGCGTCTTCTGGGCTGTCAAAGCAAGTGTGTCCGCCAGTTCCCATTCGTTCTCGAATTCCTCGGTAACCCCAATAATTAAAGCAGTCTTCGCCGTCTAGAACTGGAACTCGCTTTCCCCAATTACTTTCTTTCTTTGCGATGCTGACTAAAAAGGCGGCTGTTAAGTTATCTTTCTCTAAAATATAGGGTACCATTTGTTCAATCGGGTAACCTTTCACCATTTTTATAATATTAGCTTCCAGAGTGACTCGATCTTTCGTGACTGAGCTCAAACCCTCCATAATGGTGACTTGATTACTAAAAAAATTGAATCGCCAAAGTCCGATAATGTAAACAATCAATACAAAAAACGTAAAAATTGTAATTCGGTAGCGAACATTGGCAATCATCTTGGCACCTTTTTTTATTTTCTTTTTCATATTGTCATAGCCTCTTTTTTAAGTTTGCTTGGCATTTTTTCGATTGCATATCGCAAGGCAGTTCGAGGCATTTTCTTTTTATTTTCGATAACATATTTAAATATTTTTGTTTCTTGAATATTAGCGGCTTCTTTTAACATCCAACCGTAACCTTTTTGAACCAAATCGTCAGAATCCTCTAAGAGCGTGTTGGATATTTGAAAAGCTTCTTTTAAGAGGTTATCTTTTCTTAATGAATATATTAGCACAACTGCCGAAGCTCGTCTAAACCAACGATTTTTTGAGCGAGACCATTTTTTAGTTTTGGCGGTCAGTTCGGGAAATTGATAAATTAAATAACCTAGGGCATGAGTGCAAAAATTATCGCAAGATCCCCAATTGCTAACATATTTTTTATACCAGTTTTCAAAAACCCGGAAGTCATTTTTAGTAAAAGCGTTTCTTTGTTTGAAAGCCCAATCAAAAGCAATCATTTTAAATTCACCTTCTCGTTTTAACAACTTTTCGCAAATGCCCCAAATATCTTTTTTATCTAAATTCTTGACTCCTCGATAGTATTTGGCGGATATTTTTCTAACAATGGGAGTTTGAACGCCTAGGCTGTTAGTTTCTTCCTTAAAAAAAGTTCTAGATACTTTTAGATACTTTTTATCAATGTTCTGGGTTAATTCTTGCTGGATACTTTGAATTAATCTTTGTTGGTTCATTGATGCAATCAATAGTAAGTGTTGCCATTTTAGCCTATTGGAAGATTTTTCTCAAATATTAACGAAAATTTTTCGCAAAAGCCGTTTAGCAATAAGCGGTTTTTGGTATGCAAAATATTAGACACTAATTTCGTTTCTCATATCCACATTCTTTCTTTGAGCAACCAATTTTATCTTTACCTTTATGAACCAGTGGGCTTTTGCAGTTAGGGCATTTTTCACCAGTTGGTTTACTCCAACTAACAAAATCACATTTTGGATAACCACTGCAACCAAAAAACACTCGACCTTTTTTAGATTTCTTTTCGATGACATCCTTTCCGCATTTAGGACATTTTACCCCGATTTTGTTTTCTACTTTTTTAATATTTTTACATTCTGGATAAGCGCTGCAACCCAAGAATGGTCCGTAGGGTCCATTCTTTACGTTCATAGGAGCACCGCATTTTTCGCAAGTAATTTTTCCGTTTTTGCCACCTTCTTGTTTAACAATTTTATCTTCAACGGCTTGATCCTCTTTGGTTTTTTCGGTGTATTTACATTCAGGGTAATTACTACAAGCGATGAATTTGCCAAATCGACCAAATTTTTCAATCAATTTATTTTCGCAATCAGGACATTTTCGTCCCAAATCTTTCTGGAAATCCTCTTTCTTTATTTCTTTATTTTTCATTTTTAAGTTTTTTTCAAATGGTTTATAAAAATTTTCGATAATTTTGGTCCATTTTTTTTCGTTGTGGGCAATGTCATCTAAATCGTCTTCGACTTCAGCGGTAAATTTATAGTCAACGATTTCAGAAAAATGCTTAACCAAAAGCTGGTTTACTAATAGCCCAATTTCAGTGGGGAAGAGTTTTTTGTTTTCATCTTTTTCAATATAGCCCCTGGTTTGAATGGTGGAAATTGTTGGAGCGTAAGTTGATGGTCGTCCAATTCCATTTTTTTCGAGGGCTTTCACCAGGGAGGCGTCATTATAACGACTAGGAGGTTGAGTAAATTTTTGCTCAGTTAGAACTTTGTTCAACTGTAGGATATCATTTTCTATCAATTCAGGCAAAATATTATCCTCGTTTTTCTGGCCAGTTAATTTCATATAGCCGTCAAATTTTACAATTGAACCGGAAGCTTTCAGGTGATATTTGTCAGCTTTAATCTTAATCGTAGTTGAATCAATTTTGGCAGTAGTCATTTGAGAAGCTATCATTCGTTGCCAAATCAATTGGTAAAGTTTGAATTGATGAGGTTCTAAAAATTCCTTAATTAATTCGGGGTCTTTGTTGGGGAAAGTTGGTCGAATAGCTTCGTGGGCTTCTTGAGCATTCTTGGATTTATTTTTATAGAAACGAGGTTTTTCTAAGGCATATTGATCGCCATACATTTTTTCAATAGTTTTTTTAGCTGAAGCAGTAGCGGAATTAGACAAGCTTAAAGAATCAGTTCTCATGTAGGTGATTAAACCGGTGGCTTTTTTCTCTTTCAAGACAACCCCTTCATAAAGTTTTTGAGCCAGCATCATAGTTTGTTTAGCAGAGAATCCTAAAACATTATGAGCAACTTGTTGCAAAGTCGAAGTGGTAAAGGGAGGCGGAGGATTTTTACCAATTTCCTTTTTGGTAATTTTTTCAGTAGTCGGTTTAGATTTTTTTAGATCCGCTTCAATTTTTTGGGCTTCTTTTTTATTTTCGACATCTAACTTTTTGTAAATCTTGCCATCTTTTTTCCAGAGCTTGGCTTTGAATTTTTGTTTGTCTTTTTCTAATTCAGCCAAGATTTTCCAATATTCTTGTTTTTTGAATTTATTAATTTCCTCTTCTCGTTCAGCGATTAACCGAACTGCCACTGATTGAACTCGACCAGCGCTTAAACCTCTTCGAATTTTACTCCAGAGCAAAGGCGATAGCTTATAACCTACTAATCTGTCCAGGACTCGGCGAGCTTGTTGAGAGTCTACTAATCCCATATCTAATTTTCGGGGAGATTTCAAAGCTTTCTCGATGGCCTTTTTAGTTATTTCGTGGAAAGCGATTCTTTCGATTTTTTGTTTTTTTAATTTTAGGGCATCAATTAAGTGCCAAGCAATGGCCTCTCCTTCACGGTCTTCATCAGTTGCCAATATAACAGTGTCAGCTTTATCTGATAATTTTTTTAATTCGGCTACTTGTTTTTCCGCTTTTTCTGGAACAACATACTCAGGTTTGAAATTATTTTTTATGTCTATTCCTAATTTACTTTTAGGTAAATCCATAACGTGTCCGTAGGAAGACTTAACTTTATAGGTTTTGTCTAAAAACCTAGAAATAGTTTTGGCTTTAGTGGGAGATTCTACTATTAGTAACTTCATGCGTGTTTTTTTAGTGGTGTTAATATTTTTTAATAAAGCACTGTATTTATTTGATAATAAAATTTCTAATTTCTAATTTCTAAACAATTTTTCAATGATCTAATTCTTTAATTACGCAAGCGGAGCTTGCGTTCATTTAAACATTGAAAAATTTAAACATTGTTTAAAAATTGAGAATTGAAAATTGAAACTTTAGTTCCGGATATATCCTCCTCCTACATCTTTCACCATTCCTTTCAGTTCTAGCATTGATAGCTTAATGGAAATTGAAGAAATGTCCAGTTTACATTTTGAAACCAATTTGTCTAAAGGCTGAGGATCAAAGGATAATTTATTGTAAATTAAGGCCTCAGTAGCGTCTTCAAATTCAGCCTTTTCTGAATTTTCGGTTTGATCGCTACTGGTAATTTTCCAATTTAAAGATCTAAGAACATCATTAGAAGAAGTAACGGGTTGAGCTCCTTGCTTGATTAAGTTGTTGGTTCCGATTGATTGTTGAGAAAAGATATTTCCCGGAATTACTAAAACTTCGCGACCTTGTTCTAGGGCATGTCGAGCAGTTATTAACGTTCCGCTGCGTTCAGCGGCTTCAACTATCAAGACGCCCAAAGATAATCCGCTGATAATTCTATTGCGAGCTGGAAAAGTGAATTTACTGGCTTCGAAATTAGGAGGATATTCAGAAATTAATAAGCCATTTTTTTCAATGATTTCTTCGCCCAATCGATAGTTAAAAGATTTCCGTAATATTTTTTGACCCAGTCCGCTTCCTAAAACAGCCAGGGTGGGCTGTTGATTTTCAAGGGCCATTCGATGAGCCAGGGAATCGATTCCCATTGCCAGACCGCTAGTTATAATTAATCCAGACAAAGCAATTTCGGGAGCTAATTTCTCCAAAACCTGTTTTCCGTAATGAGTTGGTCGACGAGAACCAATGATAGCTAATTGATTTTTTTGGAGTAATTCCAAATTTCCTCGGCAGAATAAGATAAAAGGAACGGAGTGAATTTCTTGAAGTTTTTCAGGAAAGTATTCAGAATTAATTCCCGGAAAATCTTTGAATGGTAATTGGGGGCTAATAATATCAATGCTTTCTTTTTCTAATAAATCCAGTTCTTTTTTTAATTCAACTTTATTCTTGTAGGTCAGTATTTTCTGGGCCAACTTATTACCAAAAATTTCAGCTAATTTTGCTTCAGACGAATTCCAGGCTTCTTCGATGGAAGCAAAATTTTCAATAATTTTTTGAAAGCGAGCCGGACCAATTTCTGGGATTAAAGAAAAACCCAATAAATATTTGGAATTTTCAGACACCAGATTATCGTTTTGTTTTTGGGACATCTAAAAAATAAGACTATTTGTTTATTTGGTAGATATTTATTTTTGTTTGGGTTTTTAGGGTGTGTGGTTTTTCGTTGGGATCTCTGGAGGGATCGATGATAGTATTCTCTATAATTTTTTCGGTAAATTTTTCTTTGACAATATTCTCGTAAAGAAACTCTTCTTCTTCAGTGGTGATTAAATAAATTTCATTAAAATCATCGTGGTCTAATCCGGCGTAATTTTCGGCATTAAAGAAATAAACAGCTTGACGATTAAAAAGATTTCGCATCGGTTCGGCCATTAAGGACCAACCTGAGCCAGAAGATTTTTGGGAAATTAAAATTAGATCATCTTTGCCAAATAAACTTGAAAGTTCCCGAGTTTGTTCCAGCAAAGTTCTGTTTTGAGAAAAAGCGAAAAAATTTGTCCATTGTCCTTTGACTTCTTGAGAGGGAACAGTGAATAGCGCTATGTTTCCGATGATCACAAAAGCGGTTATCAGTCTAAATAAAAGTCGATTTTTTTGGCGTAAGTAGAACAAGAAAAAGACCGAGTAGAAAAAGACAATTGGTATGATAGTAAAAATCCATCTTCTTAACATCCAAGGATGATCAAGAGAGACATTGGCGTCGACGATATAGATTAGGGTTGGAGATAGAAGCAGAAAAGGAATAATTATTTGGGCTTTTTCATTGCCAAATTTCATATTCTTAAAGATGGACTTTAAAAAGAAAAGCAAGAATGTTCCGGCCATAATGAAGAACGGCAATAAATTATAGTTAAACCAAATTTTTAAAGCATAGAGATTTTTCCAGTCATCGGGAATCATCTTTCCTAGTAAGGTTGATTCTCGAGATTCGGGCATTGCATTGGCGTTTAGTCCGGAAATTTCAGAAATTCCTTTGATGGCGTTGATGAAAAAGTTAGGCTCTAGCCAAACAGTAATCAGGAAAATGGCGCTAGAAAGAACAAAGAAGAATTGATAACGAGCTTGTCGAAGGTGGTTGAAGTCTTTGCCGATCATTATTAAAAGTAAGGCGAAGATGATTGCGAAAGCTTCAATTCGAACAAATAACATTAAAATTAAAGGAATAAAGACAATTTTGAATTTTAAAAAACGTCGATTTTTCAAGTATCGAACTAGGAGATAAGTGCTGAACCAAATTAAAGATGCAAAGTAAATTTCGCTTAGAGTAAATTTGTAAAAAACTAACAGGGGCATAAAAGTCATCAGAAAGACAGCTCCCAACCAACCAAATTGATCGGCTTGATCTAAACGACCCCAGCAATTTTTGAATTTACAGCCGGCTAAGCATTTTTTAGGCTCAGGGTTTTTGATAAGTGGAAAAACTTCTACAATAAGTAAATAAAAAGACAGAACTAAAGTTAGGAGGGGTAGAAGATTAACAAATTTGAGCCCGTTTAGTCCGAATAACTGATAAAAAATTGCTATCCAATTGGGGTAGCCAGGGAGAAACTGACTTTCTAGATGTCCTTTGGAATTGTATTGAAAGCCGGGGAAATTTAGGGCTTTTGATTCTCCATAGATATTAAAAAAATTTTCAATCAGTTTGCTATCGTAAGAATGGTGGCCATCGTCTACGGTCATAATAGCGGAGTTGCTGTAAGAACCTTCATCTCGTCCTCCAAAAATAGTAGGAACAGTAAGGAAAGAAAGAAGTATCCCGACGCCCAAAACGACTAAGCCTAAAATTTTAAAACTTCCGGAAACTTTTTCAATTTTTAGATGTTTTTTTCTGAACATGAGAAGCGGGATGATGGTGGAAATCAAGAGGGCTAATGTTATCGAATAAATACTAAAAATTCCTAACAGTGAAAGAAACAGCACGATAGCACTAGTGGCCATCCAAAAAATTGAACCAATTTCGAATAGATTTAATTTTATAGGGCGCATATTTTTTATTAATTTTATTCGCTTGCAATCTTATTATAGTATCAAGCGTATAAAAATGCTATACTAAATAAGAAAGAGTTTAATCTTTTAAGGATGAAGACCAGATGGAATTAACTGATAAAATTCAAAGAGCCCTTAATTTAGCGGCTGATAAGCATAACGGTCAAATGCGGAAAAGTTCCGGTTTGCCTTATATCGTCCATCCTTTTTCGGTGGCTTTGATTTTATCGGAATATGTTCAGGACGAAGATGTTATCGTGGCTGGTTTACTGCATGATGTCTTGGAAGATGTCAAGGATTATAAATATGAAGATTTGAAAAAAGATTTTGGACAAAAAATAGCTGATATTGTTCAGGGGGTTAGCGAAGATAAAGATTTTGATAACGGGGAGACGGATCGGGAGACTTGGCAAGAAAGAAAAGATGAGTATTTAAAAAATCTATGGAACGATAGCGAGAAGTCTTTGCTGGTTTGCGCGGCTGATAAAATTCATAATCTTAGGTCGATGATGATGATTTATGAAGAGCAAGGGGCTGAAATGTGGATAGATTTCAATGCGCCGGTAGAAAAGCAGACTTGGTATTATGGGGAAGTTTTAAAAATTTTGCAGGAAAAGTTGGGAGGAGAGATGGTGGGAGAGCTGGAGAGGGAGTTTGAGAGATTTAAAAAGACAGTCAGTCCAAAATAGATGCTTCTATAGACGCGTCTTATGTACTAACGTATTAAATTATTTCGAAATCCAAATTATTTCAAATTGCTTCAAATCAAATCTAAAACTTAAAATCGTAAGAAACAGCGCTGAGAGGAGCTTTAATGAAAAAGGATACAAGATACAAGGATACAAGATACAAACAAATCTCAAATCTCAAATCTAAAATCTCAAATTCCAAATAAATTTTAAATTACAATTTTCAAAAAAAACAGCGCCGAGAGGCGCTTTTGAAAATTTCATTAAAGTTCCATGGGAGAAGCCAATAGAAAATATGGACAAATTATATTGAACGATAGAATTGGAAATAGTATTTTTGAGCTTTTGAACATGTTTAGTAAAGTTGATTTTAACGATAGTTTAGAGGGAATTGAAAAACTTCTCAAATACATCTTAGCACGAAAAAAAGCCTTAAACAAGGCTAAAAACAAGAAAAAGAGGCGTTTGAAAATTAGAAATTAAGTCATTGAAAATTGTTTAGAAATTAAAAATTATAAATTAGAAATTGAAAAAACTTGACGCCTTAAGTTTTTTATCATAGTATGTATATGGTTATATTAAATCATAAAAATTAAAACAAAAAATATGAACAAAAAGTTAACCAAAAAACAAGAAAAAGTTTTAGAGACGATTCGAGAATTTATTGAAGAAAAAGAAGTATCTCCGACTTTTGAAGAGCTTCGAGGGGAGCTTTCTAAAAAGGGAATGAAACTGAAAAGTAATAATAGTTTAGTCCAATATCTGGGGTCGTTAGAAGAAAAAGGATTTGTTCAACGGTTTGAAAAAGCTCGAGGGATTAGGTTGTTGCAGGAGGTAGCGGCTGGTTTGGTAGAAGTTTCTTTATTGGGTAATGCTAATTGTGGAGAGGCTTTAAATTTTGCCGAAGACTATATTGAAGACTCAATTAATATTTCTAAGAAATATATCAAAGGAAACAAGAAGGACTATTTTTTTGTTAAAGCGGTTGGTGATAGTATGGATAAGGCTAAGATTGAAAGTGGAGATTTAGTGTTGGTAAAGAAAATTAAGGGTGAACCTAAATTGGGTGATCGAGTGGTAGCAGTTATCAATGGATTGGGAACCATAAAGAAGTTTCATAAAATTGATGAATATACGCCGGTTTTGATGCCTGAATCTCGAAACGAAAAACATCAGCCGATTATTTTGCATAAAGATGATCAGATTAATATTTGTGGTAAGGTAGAAAAAGTATTCAACTTCTCAACTTTTCAACCTCAAACTTAAAAATTTGGCACATTTCTTTGTCAAATCCTGCGCCACTCGCTCGATGAACCATTAAGTTCATCTTGCTCCTTGCTCAGATTTTCCGCGAACTGCACTCAAATTTTTAAGTTTCAAAAGCGTGGAAAGCTTCTAGAAAAAACGATTCCTCATTCTTGCGAATGAGGGTCTCGGAGCCCGAAGGCTATTTATATTTACATTATATTGTAAATATCAGTGTTCGTTGATAGAAGTCTTTTTGTTAAAATTAAAGAATATGAGTAGAAATAAAAAAAATAATTCAATCATAATTTTTCGGGATAAACAGGTTCGCCGTCATTGGGATGAGAAAAAAGAACTTTGGTACTTTTCAGTTGTGGATGTAATCGAGATTTTGACCGACGCTACTGTGCCTAAAAGATATTGGAGTGATTTAAAAATTAAGCTGAAGAAAGAGGGGGGTAAGGTGTACGAAAAAATCGTACAACTGAAATTAATAGCTAAAGATGGGAAAAAATATTCCACTGATGTTGCTGATACGGAAAATCTTTTGCGACTTGTTCAATCTGTTCCATCACCCAAAGCGGAACCTTTTAAGCTTTGGCTAGCAAAAGTTGGCTATGAACGAATCGAGGAAACTGAAGATCCGGAGTTAGCCTTCGAGCGAGCCATGAGAACCTATTTGAAAAAAGGTTATTCTAGGGGTTGGATTAATCAACGCCTGAAAAGTATTGACATTAGAAAAGATTTGACGGATGAATGGGATGAAAGAGACGTGAAGGAGGGAATTGAGTTTGCAATTTTAACTGATGAAATTACCAAGGCCTGGTCAGGTCAGTCAGTGAAATCTTATAAAAAACTAAAAAGTCTCAAGAAACAAAACTTGAGAGACAATATGACTAACTTAGAATTAGTTTTAAATATGTTAGCCGAAGTTACAACCACCGAAATTTCAAAGACTAAAAAACCGAAAAGTTTTTCTGAAAATAAAAAAGTTGCGAGAGAAGGCGGAGAAACGGCTGGGAAAGCCAGAAAGGACATTAAGAAAAAAACTAGTAGAAGAGTAGTATCTTCGAAGAATGCTAGGTATTTGCAGAACAAGAAGAGGAAGAAGTTGAAATAAAAAACGGTTCCTCATTTTCGTGAATGAGGGTCTCGGAGCCCGAAGGCCATTGCAGATATTATGGAGTCGGCAATATTTTGAGAGAAAAAGATATTCGGAATATCTTTGTAGGCCTCATCAACAAAGGGGTTCTGGCGGTGTGATTTTTTGGAATATAAAAATTTAGTTCAAAATAAAATGCAATCAAAAAAAGTGATTATAGTTGACAAAGAGGACAAGGCTATTGGTTCTAAAAAATATAAAGAGATAAGGCAAAAAGATATTTATCGAGTTTCGGCCTTGTGGATTGAAAATTCCAAGGGGGATATTTTATTGGCTCAAAGAAAATTTAATAAAGTCAATGATCCTGGAAAATGGGGGCCGGCAGTATCGGGAACAATAGAAGAAGGAGAAACCTATGATTCTAATATTTACAAAGAAGCTGAAGAAGAAATTGGTTTAAAGAAT
>DAOWHU010000056.1 GCA_030641245.1 bacterium | reverse complement strand
GATTTAAACGACTTTCCTTCTTTATTAAAAGATCCTGACAAACAACTAGCTCGTTATTATGACGAACTATTTCTTTTTGCCGCACTTTTTCAGGAAGCTATAAGCGTCATTATGCTTCAGAAAAAGGTGAGCGAAATTGCTAGAAAATTCCTTTCTTACATAAGAACTCATCATAGGTATGGAGGGTCTTATCTTAAGAGCGAAGTCTCTTCGTTGTGGAGCGTTATCTTCGCCAACTCTAAAAATAAAATTGATCAATTGTTGCCAATTAAAAATTTATTATTTGATGGTAGCGAGGAAATTATCCCAGGCTCATTTTTGAAAAATCTAAGAACCAAAAACAAGGAGCTCTTTGGCGCAATAACCAATGAGCAGGATGTTGAAAAAATTTCTCAAGAGCTAGAAGAGTGGGACGATGACTTTCCTTCTTATGTGGACACTTGTTTTGATTTAGCAATTTTTTTGTCTACTCTTAACCAAGAAAAAGCAATTTACTATATTTCAAAAGGTATAAATGAGGGGATATTGAGACACGGCTGGAGAAAAGATATAATCGTAAGCTATCATCTAGTCGACGCTCTTGAGATAGTATGGCGAAACAATTGGCTTAAAAAAGATGAATTGATTGAATATGCAACTAAGTTATTCAACCTTACTCTTCGTGTTAGTCAAATAACTGATGGGGATGGAACCTGGCGTGGTTCATATAACGTTCTAGAACTAGTTAGCAAATATGATCTTAAACTCGCTGAAAAATTAAAAGAAAAATTGTACACAGAGAAAGGGAGACACAACGTCAACAACTCTGCCTTGACTATAATTATTCTTGAGAAAATTAAAATGGGACTATCACTAGATGAAGTTAAAGACGAAGTTGGAAGATACAGAGTTCATAATGATTATGAGAATAGGCCATTTGCCGACTCATATGAGCAAAAATTTTTGGTTTATTTATCTTTATCTTTAAGCGGATTTTATACTGACGAAGAAAGAAGAAGAGCATTTGAAATTGCCTATGATCAGATTGAGGAAATGAAAAAAGAGGGACTGGATTATTATTTGAGAGATATGGATTTTAAAAAAGAGAAAAAAACTTTTAGGGACTTATGTAAAAAATATAATAAAAAATACAATATACCCGAAGAAAAAAAACAAGAAAGAGTCTTTTCTGCCAAGCCTAGTAAAGAAGAAAAATACACGGAAACCGATTTTGTAAGGGAAATAAAAAGCGCGAAAACTAGACAGAAATTAAATGGTTGTTTTAGAAAAATTGGAAATTACAGAAATGAAATTATTCTCAAAAAAGCTGAATCCTGGAAATCTCTTGTTGAAAAAACCTACGAACTATCGGGAAATATAGAACCTTTAATAAAACTCTTGAAAAAAAATAATTACCCGCATACTGATTTTTTTACGGCAAACTCTAGATATTTTCATTTTGCCCTAGCGGCTTGTCTTGATAATTTTGACACGAAGGATGAGATGATAGTTTACTTGAAAAAACATAGTGGTCATGAAGGATTTTTGAATATAATGAAAGCATATGAAGTAAACAAGGACAAGACCTCGTGTATGTTGTTATTCAAGAGGTTCTTTGATTTTTGTGATTTTCTAGTTAATTAGAAAATTGAGCAAACAAGAGGACAAAATAATATTAGCATTTGTGTGAATAGTCTATGAATAAAGAATGTGATAAAGAATTTTACGAAGAATTGAGTGGCAAGGAACTGACTAATCAAGGGGTTTTTGAAGCTGAAAATAATTTTATTGGATTTTTTGATTTACTTTTAAAAATAGACCAACGAAATAAGAAGGACGTAGAAACAAAAAACAATTAAAATTGATTTCAGAAGATTTATTCAGAGACCTATATTTTATTTACATCTTGTCGATGCCTCAATTAGTTTAACTAAGAGTTTTTTACGGAAAAATTAAATATTACTTAGTTTGTTTCATTTTTATTTTTAATTTATTGTGAGATATGAAATCAGCAATTTTACTCAAAATATCAAAAGAGCTTAATAATGACATAGATACTGAGCCAAAGGTTCTGTATCTGTTAGCCGAAATAAGAAAATGCATTGACAGAGGGCTTCAAATCGAAAAAAGAGGTTATCCAAATTTATATTTTTATTGTAATTGGATATTACACATAGAAATGGACAGAAAAGACACAAAGGAAATTTTGAATAGGATTGAAGCTGCTTTTCCAGATACTAATAATTTGAAAGAACTATCATGTATTTTCAAGAAGCGAGAAAAAAACTTTTATTCTTTTTTGGATTTGAAAGAAGAGTTGCGAAATTTTCTTAATACAAAGGGATTATCAGTTGACCTTATTGAAAAAGGCAATAAATGGTTTAGGTTCAAGAAATTGCTAGTAGAAATATTGATAGATTGCCCATTGACTAAAAATAATGGGAGGGTGCGTAAATTTTCTTATGAAAAAGGTGATGATGAGCAAATTACATTTAGGGTTGATATGAATAAAACAAAAAACAAAACTGCGAGACTGGGCTCTTTTAAATTCATATTAAAGGAAAAATAATTAGATATTAGAGTAGTCGGAGTTTTTTATTGAGTTAAACTAAGTTTTTTTCTATCTTCCATAAAGAAAGTTCGAACGTCGTTCAGTTTGTCCCGCCACGTCGTTCGCGAACGACGTGGCTCGCCATTCGTTGCGAGTCACGAAACGTGGCCCGCCATTCGTTGCGAGTCACGAAACGTGGCCCGCCACAAAATGACATAGTCATTTTGTTGGTATATTGTTCGGGTCACAATTTCGCGAGTATATGTTAAAATAAGGCTAAGATTTTTTCTTAACCTTATTTTTTATGTGGTACGTCTATATTCTTCAATCTAACAAAAATAAAAACTGGTTTTATAAAGGCTCAACTTCTGACTTGAAAAGACGCTTTAAACAACATAACAACGGAGAGGTTCAATCCACCAAAGCTTATAGACCATTGAAACTAGTCTATTACGAGGCTTATTCAAGCGAAAAAGTTGCCAGAGAAAGAGAGTCCAGCATTAAAAAAAGCGGTTCAGTCTGGAAACCATTGATGGAGAGAATAAAAAGAAGTTTAACTTGAGTGACTTGACGCCAAATCCGGTTGTCCCCGCCACGTCGTTCGCGAACGACGTGGCCCGCCATTCGTTGCGAGTCACGAAACGTGGCCCGCCACAAAATGACATAGTCATTTTTTGGTGTAAAAATTAGTAAACCTTGTGCGTTATTGACAAAACAAGAAAGTTGATATATAATGAAGGGTTAAATTTTTAGTACCTATTATTTTTATTATTTATATCCTTTTAAGAACTAATCAAATCGAGGAGAAAAAAGAGATGAAATTATTTGAGAAAGAAATTCCGGAAAAAGAGTTAGAGCTGGGTACTTGTCCGGTGAAACCTCATCACATCAACACTAATAATCATTTTTATAATCTGTACAGGAATGCGACTGATGACGCAGAATGTGCAGCTCGGCAATTGGTTATTTTTGCGCAGGATGCACAAAAAAATAGGCTTGGATGTTGGCCAACGTTTACTTGGAATGAAATTAAAAAATTCCTCAGTAAGGACTTTCTTGTATTTGAGGAATTGCTTCAAGCAAACTTAATTACCGATCGCAAGGGATTTTACGGTTTTACTGAGAAGTTTATTCTCGCTTGTCTGGGAATATCATCTTGGACGGAAAGGGTGTCCAATGCTATGCGAGTAACACTAACAAAAGACCTCGAACTAACTTCTTTGGACAAATACGAGCAAGTCATTGCTCCTCCTGGACGTTATGTCTTGAAAGGTATAGCGAACCCAATGCAAAGTTCTGATAATTATTTCATTAAATGGTTTGTTATTTTGATTGAAGGCGTGGGATTGGCAGGTATGGCAGACTCCTCTTGGATTGAAAAGGGCCTTGGGGTTGTCATCGAAAGATATTAAATAAAACAATGGAAGTAATTTCTTCTAATTCAAAGGAGTATAAGATGAACTATAATCTTATGCTCCTTTTTACATTTCAATTACTGAAACTAAATTTCTTTCTATTTTCCATAAAAAAAGTTCGAACGTCGTTCAGTCTGTCCCGCAGACCATAGCAAAAACACCTCTATTGACGGGGTGTTTTTTGGTGGGTGTTTACTATTTCGAAAAATAACTCCAACTGAAAATCTAAAATAGTCTTTATGCGCAAAAAGAGGTTTCGGAAAAGGGCACCTTTTTGTTTTTGAGCGGAAAATATGATAGATTGGGGGTAGTCTTGTAAAAATTTTAATAAAAAATTATGAGTGAAAAATTTACAGGGGGATTCGAAAACAAAAAAGAAGATATTCCTACAAAGGAGGAGATAGTAGAGGTCTTGACCAATTTAATTGCTGGAAGGAAATTTGAAGTTGGTCGGGAGTTAGATGATGAGCAAGGAACTTATTTACGAGAAGTCAATATTGTTACCGAAGAATATAAAATAGAATATGAGTATATGAGAAAAGGACAGCATCCAGGAGGGATGAAAAGTTTAACTTCTAATGTTAGTATAACTTTCTACGACAAGGGCGGAATTCCAGAAGGAGGAAACATAGTAGCTAGGTATGAAAATGGGAAGTGGGCTTTGACTGTCTAGTTATGGAATTAATTAGCAATATTTTATGATAAAAGATAACAAAAAAGTTGTGGTGGGATTTTCGGGGGGAGTGGATTCGACGATGACGGTGAAAATTTTGCAAGAACAGGGCTACCAACCGGTAGCGGTTTTTTTGAATATGTTTCCTGACAAAAATTTGGCTGAAATTGAGGCTTTGGCGGATAAAATCGGGGTGAAATTAGTAATAAAAGATATTTCGAATATCTTCTCAGACTGCATCATTAAAGGCTTTCTGGATGAGTATCAACGGAATCGAACCCCCAATCCCTGTGTGAAGTGTAACTTTGAAGTTAAGTTCAAAATCTTGCTACAAATGGCAGAAGAATTGGGAGCGAATAAGATAGCGACTGGTCATTATGCTCAAATTAAAAAAGAGAACGGAATTTTTAAATTGTTTAAAGGACAAGACGAAAAAAAAGACCAATCTTATTTTCTGTACCGATTAACACAAAAAGAATTAGCTAAAATAATTTTTCCGCTGGGTAATCGAGTTAAAAAGGAGGTGAAAAAAGAGGCCTTGGAAAATGCGTGGTTTGACGAAATTAAAGAGTCCCAAGATGTTTGTTTTTTAGATAAAAAAGAAAAAGTTCAAGATTTTTTGAAAAAGAATTTAAGTACTGAAGAAAATCAATCGGGGAATATTGAGGACGAGAAAGAAGTGGTTTTAGGCCAACATCAAGGTTTGGCTTATTATACTCAGGGACAAAGAAAGGGCTTGGATTTAGCGGGTGGGCCATTTTATGTTATTGGCAAAAATTTGGAGAAAAATATTTTACTGGTTAGCAAAAACAAAGAACACTCGGCTTTGGTAAACAGAGAAATTCTTGTTGATCAAGTTAACTGGATTGGTAAGGAGCCAGTGGAAGGTCAAACTTATTTTTTCAAATCTCGATATCGAGCTCAATTAACTCCGGGCAAAATTACCAAAGAAAAAAACAACTGGAAAGTTGTTTTGGAGAAATCACAATGGGCGGTGGCAAAAGGGCAGTCGTTAGTGGTTTATAGTGATCGTGAAGTTGTAGGAGGAGGAATAATTCGATTGGTTTAGAATTTCTTGTTTGGCGCGCTTCTTTGTCGAATCCTTCGCTACTCTCTCAACGTATCTTTCAATACGTTTCGTTCCTTGTTCGGATTCTCCTCAAATTGTGTTCAAACATGAAAGTTCTTAAATTAATTGTTCATTCAATAAACCAATTTTTCCGCCTCGGCGAGCGACGCGAGACGGGCAATCAATGATCAATTTAAAAATTTTTAATGAATGCGAACTTCGTTCGCATAAAATTAAACTTAATACTTAATACTTAATAATTTTTTGCTGCTATACTTCAACGTATGGCAGTAAATGAAAAATAAAAAAATGAACGATGATCAAAATAGAGATGTTCGAAATCGAAAACGAAGACTGAAGACTGAGTCTTTGGTTAAGGAAAATCAACGTAAGGACTTAGAAAAACAGGAAGAAGAATTAAACGTGGAGAAACGTAAATTGAAAATGGAAGGTGATAAATTACGCCTCAGGGAAGAGGAGCTAGAACAAAAAGAGAAGAAGCTTCAGAGAGAAAACTACGAACTAGAAAAAGACCTTAAATGGATCGAGAAACAGTTGGATGAAATGAAGTCCTAGTTCTTGGACTTAACAAATCTCGTTAAATTTAAGAAGATAAATCCGCCGAGTAGAGCGGTAATTAATTGAGGCCATTGAAACATTGCGATTAGATTGGCGTTGAGTTGCCCAGCCACAATGTAGACAATGACGTAAAGAAAGCTGAATTTTGCTAAACTAGCCGTTAAGACACCAATCCAGGGTGTTTTTTTAAAAGCCGAGAAGGAAGAGATTAAAATAATATTAGAAATTATAATATAAGGAATTAGCATTGCTATTGGAGCTGGCAGTAAGCCTCTGAGAAGAGCGATCGAAGAAGGTAAAGTGGCGATTAAGATAGCGTTGCCAAGGGGCATCCGGTAAGCGGCCAAAAAAAGTAGGGCATTAACAATTGTTCCGGTTACGATTTGATTAGCAGGAGAGTGAGCTAGAAGAGCCGGGGCAATAACAATAGCGATGGTTATTCCGATCGTCCAAGCTAAATCACTAGCTTTGCATCCAACCCAGGATTGGGTTTTAACTAAACCGATTATTTTATTCATTTGATTTTTATTTAATATTGAATAAAATAATAATAACATTAAATTGCAAAATTTTCCAGATTTCTAATTTGATAAATTATTTTAGCTGGGTTATTATAGCAATAAGTTCCTTATATTTAATTAGAATAACTTTATTCTGAAAGGGGGTATCATGGTTACCTTGTTTATTTATATAAAAAACAAAAGGCTAATAATGTACGCAGAAGAAGTTCCAGGGGAAGGCACTTCTTTTTTGGTTTCCTGGAAGGCTGATCCAAAGGAACCAACAGTTCTAGTGAGGAAAGTTGAACCTACTAGGCCTGGAGAGGATTCCTTTTTCAAAATCTATGGAGAAGTGGTTAAGCCTACCAAGGAAATTTTGGCTGGAAATTAATTAATTGCAAGGAGGTTTGTATGAATTTTTATGCAGGAATTTTTAAAGGGCGTTTTGATGAAACATTAAACGTCTTTTAAATTGGGTTTAGTTCGTTTTTTGTGAATTTGATTTTCAGAAAATTGGTTTGAGTTATTTTGGATAATAGGGTATGATTTTGTTGTAACATTGTAGGAGATAAAACAGAAATAAATGACAATACAAAAAGTTCTTCTTCGTTATGAACCGGAAAAGAAAAATATTCTGCCGGCTATTAAGGCTGTCAATGAAGACTCAGGCTGGGTTTCAGAAGAAGCGGTTGGAAAGATTGCTCGATATTTTGGAGTAAGCGAGGCTCATGTTTTTGGCGTGGCTAGTTTTTATGATGAGATCAACACTAAAAATCTAGCTCAATTAATCATAGAAGTTTGTGATAGTGCTAATTGTCAGACCAAAAATGCCGATAAAATTATTAAAAGTGTTGAAAGCTTTTTCAGGATTAAAGAGGGGGATTCTAATAGAAAATTTAGTTTGAAAAGAATGAGTTGTGTGGGACGGTGTTTGGAAGGGCCAGTGATTAGACTGAATGGAACTATTTATACTAAGACTACTTCCGATAAAGCGATTAAATTGATTCAAGAATATTTAGGTTTAGATTATTAGTAAGTATGGTAAAAATTTTGACTGAAAATTGGATTTTTGGAAAAAGCTTGAATCTTCAAGATTATTTGAAGGTGGGTGGGTATAAGGCTTTGAAAAAGGTTTTTAAAAAAATGAAGCCAATTGAAGTAGTGGCTGAAATGAAAAAATCTAATTTACAGGGTCGAGGAGGAGCCGGTTTTCCGATTGGTTTGAAATGGGAGGCAGTAGCTAGCCAAAAGGCAAGGCCGAAATATTTTATTTGCAATTTGGATGAATCGGAACCAGGTAATTTCAAAGATAGAAGTTTAGCCGAGAATAATCCTCATCAAATTTTAGAAGGAATAATAATTGGAGCTTATGCAGTTGGAGTCAGTAAGGCTTTTTTGTATATCAATGGAATTTTCAAGGAAGCTGGTCAAAAAATTGAGCAGGCCCTAGAAGATTGTTACCAGAATGATTTATTGGGAAAGGGGATTCTAGGCTCAAAATTTAATTTAGATTTAGAAATTTTTTATGGTGCTGGAGCCTATATTTGTGGAGAAGAGTCGGCTTTGATAAACTCGCTGGAAGGAAAACGAGGAGAGCCTCAAATTAAACCGCCTTATCCCAGTGAGTGTGGATTGTTCGGAAAACCGACTATTGTTAATAATGCTGAAACTTTGTCTAGTGTGGCCTGGATTATTGAAAACGGCGGGAAAAAATTTGCTGAAATTGGTAAACTGGATTCTCCGGGGACAAAATTATTTTCAATCGATGGAGCGGTTAATAATTCTGGATTGTATGAATTGCCGATGGATAAAACAGTCGAACAGTTGATTGAAACGGCCGGGGGAGTTAAAGCGGGATTTGAGCTACGATTTGCTCAAATTGGAGGTAGCTCGGGTCGAATAGTTCCCAAGTCTTTATTGACTGAAATTCCTAGTTATTCTCGAGAGGCAGAAATTCCAGTTGGTTCGGGTTCGGTTTTAGTGGTTTCGGCTCATGAAGATTTAAAGAAGATTTTATTAAGCTGGATTAATTTTTTTCAACGAGAATCCTGTGGAAAATGCGTGCCTTGTCGAGAGGGAACTTTTCGGTTGAAGGGAATTTTAGAGAGACTGGATAACGGTGATTTCAACCAAGAGGATCGGCAAGATTTATATAAATTAATTTGGACTTTAGATAACACCACTTTTTGTCCGTTGGGAAAGTTTTCGGTGGTGGGATTGAAAGACGTTATTCGTTATAAGATGTTGAAAGAATTGGTTTAAAAATATTTTTTAAACCATCCCTGTGAAGACAGGGGTCCAAGATAATTATCATGACAAAGTATTATTTTGTTTATATTTTAGCTAGCAAACGAAATGGAACACTCTATGTTGGGATGACTAATGATCTGAAAAGGAGAGGTAGAGAACATAAATCGAGAAAAGCATTAAACTTTTTTACAAGCAGGTATAAAATCGAAAAACTAGTCTATTATGAAAAGTGTAATAATAAGAAAAGCGCTATTAAAAAAGAGAAACAAATGAAAAAATGGAAACGAAAATGGAAATTGAGAATTATCGAAGAGTTTAATTTAGAATGGAAAGATTTATATAATAATTTTTAACTAGTTCCCTGCCGGAGTTTATCCTCGGAGTGCTGGGGGCAGGGACGGCAAAGCCGATGCAGATAAAAATAGACAGTAAAACTTATCAAGTTAAGGAAGAACAAACCGTCTTAGAAGTTTGCCGTGAGAATAAAATTTTTATTCCCACCTTATGTCAACATAATGATTTAGGCCCATCGGAAGGAGTTTGTAGAATGTGCTTAGTTAAGACCAATAAACATCGAGGCTTGGTGACTTCTTGTCAAACTAAAGTCGAGGAAGGTCTAGAAATTATTACCGAGGATTTTGATATTGAAAGAGCGCGACGATATAACCTGGAATTACTTTGGGCGGATCATTTTGGAAAATGTGGAAGTTGCCCCAGTAATAACCATTGTGAGTTGCAGACGTTGGCTGGAAAATTAGGAATAGATGTGGATGACTTTGTGCCTGATACCAAAAACTTTTCCAGAGAAGAACAGCTGAAGTTGTTGAAAGAGAGTTTGAAAAACAGAGTGGTTGATGGCAAAAACCCCTCTATTTATAGAGATAGTCAATATTGCATTGAATGTGGACGTTGTGTTCAAGCTTGTCAGTTGATTCAAACTATTGATTCTTACGGAATAAATTATCGAGGAATTAAAACCAGCGTTGGAACTCCTGGGGAAATTCCTTTGGATTGTATTTACTGTGGTCAGTGTGTTAATCATTGTCCAACGGCGGCTATTACGGAAAAGTTCAACATTAAAGAACTAGAGGAAGTTTTGCTGGATAGTGAAAAAATAAAAATTTTTCAAGTAGCTCCATCGGTTCGTTTTACAATCGGAGAAGCCTTTGGGATGGAACCTGGAACTTTGGTGGAGGGTCAAATAATTACGGCCTTGAGAATGATGGGTGCTGATTTGGTTTTCGATACTTCTTTTTCGGCTGATCTAACCATTGTCGAAGAGGCCAATGAATTAGTGAGTAAAATCAAGAAAAAAATAAGTGGTAGAAAAGTAAACTTTCCAATGTTTACTAGTTGTTGCTCTTCTTGGGTTTTGTATGTCGAAAAATATTATCCTGAATTAATTCCTAATTTGTCGAGTTGTCGTTCGCCTCAAGGAATGATGAGTTCTATGGTTAAAACTTATTATGCCGAAAAGAAAAAAATTTATCCAGAAAATATTGTTAATATTTCGGTGATGCCGTGTACTTCTAAAAAATATGAGGCGGAAAGAAAGGAACTAGGGAATGGTCAAAATCAAGATATGGATATTGTCATTACTGCCAACGAATTTGTT
>DAOWHU010000019.1 GCA_030641245.1 bacterium | reverse complement strand
AGTTTTAATTATGCCTTTAGGCGATACTATGTGGGGAACAATTGGGGCTTTAGGCGGAACAGCTTTTGGCTTAGTTTGGAACTTTCTTGGTTATAAGCTCCTAGTCTTTAAAAAATAAAGCCTTCAAAAAAACCAAGATACAAACAAATTAAAAATCTCAAATTAAAATATTTAAACTTTCTCGAAAACCAGAGGTTTTCTGTTTAGAATTTAGATATTTTAATTTGAGATTTGTTTGTTTCTTGCGTCCTTGCATCTTGTATCCTTGAAAATCTCTTCTTTACTTCTCTCCCTTCTCTTCCTATAATAAATCAACAGATAGATAAAATTAAAGCTCCAAAATAATAAACTTAAACGGAAATACCAATGTCTACTTTGTATAGAAAACACCGCCCTACCCTTTTTTCCGAAATCTCTGGTCAATCTCACATTGTCCAGACTTTATGTAATGCCATTCGAAATAATCGAATTGGTCAGGCCTACCTTTTCACTGGATCTCGAGGAATCGGGAAAACTACTCTGGCTAGAATTTACTCCAAGACTATCAACTGCCTAAAACCAGTCAAAAAAACTGGAAAAGTTTCCATTGAACCTTGCAACAAATGTGAAAACTGTAAGGCTATTATGGAAAACAAAACTATCGATATTAACGAAATTGACGCCGCTTCTCACACCGGCGTTGATAATATTCGTCAACTCAAAGAAAATATCAACCTCACTCCTTCCCTGCTAAAATACAAGGTGTACATTATCGATGAAGTTCATATGTTATCCATCGGGGCTTTTAATGCTTTGTTGAAAACTCTAGAAGAACCCCCTCAACATGCTATTTTTATCTTGGCCACTACGGAGCTTCATAAAATTCCCGAAACTATTATTTCACGATGTCAAAGATTTAATTTCAATCGGCTTACTCACAAACAGATTATTGAAAGATTAAAACAAATTGCCAAAAAAGAAAAAGTGAAAATAGACGACCAGGCTTTGGAGATTATTGCCACTGAAGCCGAAGGAGGAATGCGAGATGCTGAATCCATTCTCAATCAAATCATTTCGCTGGAAGATAAAAAAATAACAGGAGATGAAGTTAGCCAAATCCTAGGAGCCTCTTCTCAAAATCATACGATTGAATTTATAGAAAAACTTTTAACCGACCAAGTTGAAACAACTCTAAAACAAATCGAGGAACTTCAAAACGAAGGAATTTATCTAGTCAATTTTAATAAATCCTTAATTTCAATCTTGAGAGGATTGATAATCCACAAAATAGATCCAGGTCTTAACAAAAAGTCTATTTTTTCTCCTGAAAACTCCAGGAAGTTAAACGAACTGGCCAGTACTAACAATACTAGAGATTTAATCCTGGCTATTAATTTATTCCAAAAAAGTCTGGTTGACTCAAAAAATAACCCCATTCCTCAATTACCATTAGAATTAGCAGTTATTGAATTTCATTTATACCAGAATAAGGATCGGTCATCAATGAATCCTCCCCAGTCAAAGGCGAACCCGTCTCGCCCGAGGCTTGCCGAGGTGAACACGGCAGAAGAACAAGGGGAAAGGAACGATAGAACTCTGATGGCCCAAAAAACTTCTCAGCCAATCCAAAAATCGAACTTTAACCCACCGATTGAAGATAAAAAAAAAGTAGTTTTTCAAAAAGTTAAACCCACTGACAAACCCACCAAAACCGAAAATCTACCCACCCAGAAATCAACAAAACCGATCGAAAACGGAACTGTTTCTGAAGATTTTCAAAATATTCTTAATAACTGGACAAAAATCTTGGAAGCTATCAAACCTCAAAGTCATTCTATCCACGCTTGTTTAAAAAGCTGTGCCCCCGCGGGATTAAAAGAAAACATTTTTTACATTAAAACTAACTATTCTTTTCACAAAAATAGGCTTAATGAAAACCAAAACAAATTGACAATTGCCAAAATAGTTGGTAAACTTACCCAGTGCAAAATTAGAGTTGAGGTTGTAACAGAAGACCAAACGAAGGATTTAGATTTGGATAATAATTCTTCAAAAGGCAAAAACGTGTTGAATGATGCATTGCAGATGATGGGAGGACGAGTTATTCAATAACTCGAATTTTCAATTTACAATAAACCAATTTACAATAAATTTTTAATTACTTAATGACCAATAAATGTGAGCTTCGCTCGCATAAAAAAACGGGTTTTCCTCGATGAGGAAAACCCGGCTTTAATTTTCTTACGACTACGGCAAATCAGTGTAAATCGGAACACTGGCCCACTTGCTAATTCTTTCCCAACCGTATCTATCCTCCCAACTCCGCCTACGTGCTTTTTCTCTTTTTTCTCTATCAAGATAACTAGGTCCCATGTCTAAAACACGCCTTTCGGCTGGTGATCTACGATCAGTAGAAGAACGTTTGATATAAACACTTTTTTTCATAGCTCACTCCCTTTCGACCATTATTAATGGCCATTGTTATTAAGCTTTTCTGAAATTACAGGTTGCTAAGCATAATATCAATAATTACTCAAAAAGTCAAACCAAACTTGTTTGACAATTAGCCTTTAACAGGCTATCATACATATTATAGAGCCTGAGATAGGTTTTATTTTTATGCCACTTTACAAATTTATCTTCGGGGATCGTCTAATGGTAGCCCGTCTCGCCGAAGGCTTGCCGAGGCGGAGACACCAGGTTTTGATCCTAGCAGTCGAAACCTCGTACATATTTATAAAAAGAGATAAGATTATTCTATTATACTAAGCAATATTTTTAATTATAAAATTTATTCCTTCGGGGATCGTCTAATGGTAGGACACTAGGTTTTGATCCTAGCAGTCGGGGTTCGAATCCCTGTCCCCGAACAAAGAAACATAAAAAGCGCTT